>JAUVUO010000034.1 GCA_030601015.1 Candidatus Omnitrophota bacterium
CCGGTATTAATAAAAGCTGAATATCCTGTGGCTTGAGATTCTCTTAAATCTAAATAAAGGCCAAGGGCATTTCCTGCGAAATCAAATTTTAATTTAAAAGTGTAATTAACTTGATAGGTTAAGCCTTCTTCCAAGTATGCCTTTATTTTTTTTATCCTTTGGAAATATTCTTTTCTATTGATATTAGGTTTTATATTTTTTATTTTATAAGTTATATTGTCTTTTTCAACAAGAGGTTTTCTCAATAAGTCCTTATATCTTTTTTTATGCGATATTACTTTTGGATTTTTACATACTCCTAACCAGGCTAAAGGGGCTTTTGTTTTGGCTCTTAATTTATCCAGGGCCGGTTCCAAAAAATAGCCGAACTCATAAGAGAAGTAACCGCAAAGCCAGTAACCTTTGTTTAGATAGGTTTCAGCTTTCTTAAAAAACAAATTGATATCATCACCATAATTAAAAGTAATTATTTTATGAAAATTTTCAAAAAGCAAAGACTCTTTATTAGCTGCATCGGAACTTGCTGTTTCCAAAAAAACAACCGGTGAATCTATTGATTGGTTTAACAATCCCTTTATATCTTCTGATGAAAAACTATACATTACAATTCCTTTATATCTTTTAAACTGCAAGAATACAACTTATAATCTGGAAGAGGGAAGGTATCTTGGGACTGTTGCCAAATGCGGCATTCTAAAGGCAGGAAACTATTTTATTTTTGACAATTAGGGCAAAAACAAGTTCCTCTGCCTCCAATTGATATTTTTTTTATCGGTTCTTGGCAGACTAAACAAGGTTTCTTTTCTCGGCCATAAACCTTAAGTCTTTTTTCCATGCCGCCCTTTTCCCCTTCTAAATTCCTATATGAGTCAACTGAAGAACCTTTATATTTTATCCCTTCATTTAAGACTAAAAGCATAGATTTATAAAGATTCGTTACTGCTTTTTCTTTTAAAAAATTAGCTATAGTTTTCGGGTCTATCTTAGCAAGGAATAGTGCCTCTTGAGCATAAATATTACCTATTCCGGCAATTACTTTCTGGTCCATCAATAAAGGTTTTATTTTAGTTTTTTTTGCTTTTAAAATCTTACCGAAATCTTCTAAATTTATATCAAAAGGTTCAGGGCCTAAAGATTTTATAAATTTCAAATCCTTATAATCACTTCTAAATTTTAATTCTCCCAGCAATCTCTGGTCCATATAATTTAAAAAATTACCACCTGACAACTCAAAAGAAACTCTTGCATTATCCTCTTTTTTCCCATATAACAACCAGCCTGAAATCCTTAAATGTATAATAAGAAATTTATCTTTTTTAAATTTAATTATTAAAACTTTTGCTCTTCTTATAACTTCCTTAACTGTTTCTCCCAATATCCCATTTTTAAAACTCTCAGCATCAGGCTCTTTGATGACCACTTTACTGTTTATTTGTATACTAATAATTTTTTTATTGAGTATCCTCTTTTCCAGTTGTCTTTTAATTGTTTCAACTTCCGGTAATTCCGGCATATTTTTACCTCTTCATTAAACTAATATTGCCTTACAATACTTTTATATAAATTTTTCTGTTTCGCGGGCCGTCAAACTCACAGAAATAAATTCCCTGCCAAGTTCCTAAAACTAACTTTCCATTATTAATTATAATATTCAAAGAATTTCCCATCATAGATGCTTTAATATGGGCATCGGAGTTACCTTCGGAATGTAAAAAATTGTTTCCTTCGGGAACAACTTTTTTTAAATGATTGATGATATCTTTTTTAACTGCCGGGTCGGCATTTTCGTTAATTGTTAAACCCGCGGTTGTATGAGGGCAGAATACTATACAAATTCCATCTTTTATTTTTTTATCTCCAACAACTTGCGCGACCCTGGATGTTATATCCATAAGCTCGCATCTATTGGAAGTTTTTAAGTCCAAAATTTTCATATCTTAAAATCCTCCTAAAGCAAAAATAATAAAAACAATAATTGCAATTATTGCTGTCCAAACAAACCATTTAGGTTTTTTATGAAAATAAACTTCTTCCCCGCAATAAAGACACATTGTCGCATCTTGAGGGATAGGTTTTTTACAATTAGGGCAAGGAACTTTATTCTTAAAATCCAATTCATCTTGCTGCTCAGTTATTTTACGAAAATCAAAGTACCCTTTATCCATATAACTATTAATTTAAATTTTTATATATACCGGTATATTCTTCTGTTTCTTCTACTTTAAAGAAAACCAATTGAACAATTCTCGCGTTCTCTTTAATTTTAATACCATAAATATTTTCTACAACCAAAATAAATTCTCCTTTACCTTTAAAGCCCGCGTCCCAAACTCCGTTCTGAGTAAACGCGCCCATTCTTAAGACCGAAGTCCTGGTAAATCCAAAGCCGGATAAATCATTAGGCAAATTCACCACTTCATTAGTTTTTATTTTATAAGCCCCTTTTTTCAAATTCCACCATCCAAACTTATCTTCCGGATTTTCTTTATCAGGTAATATTAGCTTACCTTTAGGAACTATCCGCTGGGAATTAGAAAAATCTAAAGCCCCGATAGAATCAAACTCAAAAATTTGGCTGACAGTTAAATCAAAACCACTTGGTGTTAACTGTTTATCTAAATTAATCCAGTTCTCAATTAAATTCTTTTCTTCAATCAATTGGTTAATTTCTTTTTTATTAAGCATATTTTCAACCTTCTTTACTTAAATTGTCTATAAACATATTCTTTAAACTCTAACTCTACATTTTAATTCCAGTTTCATTATGACTATCTTTATAATAATCCTGAATTGATTTTGGTTCAATATTAGATTTTTTAATTGCGTCAATGCCTTCGACACTAGCTTTAGCCGCGGACATCGAAGTAATATAAGCTATTTTATTTTGAATTGCTGTTATACGAATATAGCTGTCATCATGTTTACTTCTCCTGCCTGCCGGGGTATTTACAATAAGCTGAATTTCATTGTTTTTAACGGCATCTAATATGTTTGGCCTGCCTTCATGAAGTTTTTTAATTTCCTTATTATCTATTCCGTTTTCATTAAGGAAATTACTTGTTCCTTTAGTCGCGTATATATTAAATCCTAAGTTTTTAATTTGTTTAGCAATAGGAAGCAATTCATCTTTATCCTTATCGCTTACTGTTATCAACACATTACCCTCCTCCGGCAGTTTTAACCCGGCGGCCTCCTGAGATTTATAAAAAGCCTCACCAAAAGTACGGGCAACACCCATGACCTCACCGGTAGCTCTCATTTCAGGCCCTAATAAAGGATCTACATCTGGAAACATGTTAAAAGGAAATACCGCTTCTTTTACCGCGACATAGGAGAATTCCTTCTTAACAAGTTCAGGAAAATCCTTTATCTTTTTACCTAACACCAAACAAGTCGCAATTCTTGCTATAGGTATTCCCGTAACTTTAGCAGCCAAAGGAACCGTCCTTGAAGCTCTGGGATTAGCTTCTAAAATGTAAACCTTCTCATCACATATGGCATATTGAATATTAATTAGCCCTACAGTATTTAACTCTTTTGCTATTTTATCAGTATATTCTTCTATAATCCTTAAATGTTCCTTTTTGATTGATCTTGCGGGAATAACACAAGCAGAATCACCGGAATGAACCCCGGCCAACTCTATATGCTCCATAATTGTTGTAACAAAAGTTTCTTCACCGTCGCAAACAGCATCAACCTCTACTTCTAAGGCATGCTCAAGAAACCTGTCAATAAGCATTGGGTACTCAGGGGTTATATTTATAGCATTCTCAGCATATTTGCGAAGCATATCTTCATTATAGATAACTTCCATCCCTCTTCCTCCAAGAACAAACGAAGGCCTTACCATAAGGGGATAACCTATTTTTTTAGAAATTTCTATTGCCTCTTCTTTAGAACGGGCAATACCGCTTTCGGGTTGAGGAATATTAAGTTCTATTATTTTTTCTCTAAAGCGTTCTCTATCCTCGGCAAAACCTATGCTCTCAGGGCTGGTACCTAAAATATTAACTCCGTTATCTTTTAATTCCTGAGAAATATTAAGAGGCGTTTGGCCTCCGAATTGAACAATCACTCCTTCCGGTTTTTCTTTTTCATAAATAGCCAGGACATCTTCAACCGTTAAGGGTTCAAAATAAAGTTTATTCGATGTATCATAATCAGTAGACACCGTTTCAGGATTACAATTAACCATAATAGAATCATATCCTAAATCACGTATAGCAAGTGCCGCATGAACACAAGTATAATCAAATTCAATACCCTGCCCAATCCTATTTGGCCCGCCGCCTAAAATCATTATTTTCTTATTAGATGAAACCGGAACCTCATCCTTGCCGACATACGTCGAATAATAATAAGCCTTATTTTCAACCCCGCTTACAGGTACCGCGCAAAATTGTCCGGTTTTACCTAAGGCCAATCTTCTTTCTCTAATCTCTTTTTCTTTGACCTTAAAAAGCTCTCCTAAATATTTATCTGAAAACCCCCATTCTTTAGCTTTACTAAACTTTTCTTCCGGCAAATCTTTCCAGGAAAAAGTAAGGATTTCCTCTTCAAAATCAACCAACTCTTTTATTTCATTTATAAACCATGTTCCGATATGCGTCATATTGTAAAGCTCTTCTACGGATATTCCTTTACGCAAAGCTTCATACATCAAAAATATTCTTTGGCTTGAAGGGACAGCAAGTCTTCCTTTTATTTCAGAAAGACTAAGCCTTTTAAATTTCTCATCTCCTAATCCATATTTTTTTATTTCCAAAGAACGAATTGACTTTTGCATTGACTCTTTAAACGTCTTTCCTATACTCATTACTTCACCCACTGCTTTCATCTGAGTTCCTAAAACATCTTTTGCTTTAGAAAACTTCTCAAAAGCCCATCGGGCAAATTTTACAACTACATAATCACCGCTTGGTACATATTTCTCTAAAGTGCCTTCTTTCCAATAAGGCATCTCATCCATGGTTATCCCAACAGCCAATTTAGTTGAAATACGTGCTATGGGAAAACCTGTAGCTTTTGATGCCAAAGCCGAAGAACGCGAGGTTCTAGGATTAATCTCTATAACAACCACCCTATCATCCTCTACATTATGAGCAAATTGGACATTGGTCCCCTCTAAGACGCCAATCGCCTCAACAATCTTATATGAAAAATCCTGTAATCTTTTTTGAAGTTCTTCCGGAACCGTAAGCATTGGCGCAACACAAAAGCTATCTCCGGTATGAACCCCCATAGGATCAACATTTTCTATAAAACAAACTGTAATCATTTGGTTTTTTTCATCTCTTACCACTTCAAGTTCAAGTTCTTCCCACCCTAAAACCGATTCTTCAACTAAAACCTGATGAACAAGACTTACATTTAGCCCTCTATTAACAATAGTTCTTAATTCTTCCACATTATAGGCAATTCCTCCACCGGTTCCTCCCATAGTGTAGGCCGGCCTAAGTACTACCGGATACCCTAATTTTTCAGCTATTTTCTCAGCTTCTTCTATCGAATTACAAGGCTCAGATTTTGCAACCTTAACTCCTAAGCTATTCATTAATTCTTTAAAAATAATTCTATCTTCACCTCTCTCTATAGCATCGGCCTTAACACCAATAACTTCAACTCCATACTTCCTTAATATTCCTGCCTTATGCAAACTTGCCGAAAGATTAAGCGCAGTCTGTCCTCCCAAATTTGGCAAAAGAGCATCGGGTTTCTCAATCTGAATAATCTTTTCTATACTTTCTACAGTAAGAGGCTCAATATATGTCTTATCAGCCATACCCGGATCAGTCATTATAGTAGCAGGATTTGAATTAACCAAAACTATCTCATATCCCTCTTCCTTTAAAGCTTTACAAGCCTGGGTCCCTGAATAATCAAATTCGCACGCTTGGCCGATTATTATAGGCCCTGACCCTATAATAATAATTTTTTTCAAATCTTTACGTTTTGCCATGATGCCTCCTTGCATTTTTAAAGTTCTGTCAAAGATATCTTCTGTTTTTTTAATTTTCTTATTTTTGCTATAGCTTGATGAACAGTTTTAACTTTTATAACACCTTTTATGTCCCAAGTATTTATACCTATAACATATTTTTTCTCATTTAGAGCAAAAGCTATTTCAGATAAAGTTCCTTCCTTACCATCGATAGCAATTACAATTTCAGAAGATCTTACAACTACAATGTTTCGGGCATAACCTAATCCTGTGGGAATTTTAACATCCAAATATGAATTTGCGTCTTCAGCTCTATAACCGGGCAAAATGCCTACAGTCAGCCCCCCTTTTTCTTTTGCTCCTTTACAAACCGCCTCCATAACTCCAAACCCGCCTCCGCAAATAAGAGTCCACCCTTCTTGAGCTATAAGATTTCCTAAATCTTTAGCTATGTTATAATTTTTTTTAGAACAATTTGAACCGCCGATTACTACCACATTCATAAATTGCAGCCTAATTTATTTAATTTTACAATCTGTGTAATCAGGGAATATTGCATCTTGCAACATTCCCATAAAACATGTCCCCAGCAGGAATTGAACCTGCACTTTAGGCTTCGGAGGCCTACACTCTATCCATTTGAGCTATAGGGACTATTAAAATATTTTCTCCAGAAATATTGCCTTTGGAATAAATTGATTTTTAACAAACAACAAGGCGTGACTTAACCTTATTTTTTATAAACAATTTTACCTTTATAAATAGTAAACTCAATAACCCCTTCTAATTCCTTACCTATAAAAGGAGTATTCTTAGATTTAGAAATAATATCTTCTTCTGCAACTGTCCACTTCTTATCAACATCAACTACAACTAAATTAGCGGGATACCCTTCTTTTATTTCCCCGCAATTAGTAAGCCCTAAAATTTTTGCGGGATTAAATGCTAACTTTTCAGCTATACCTTTCAAATTAAGCGTCCCCTTTTTAACCAGATAAGTATTGATTAAAGAAAATGCTAATTCTAAACCAATAAACCCAAAAGGAGCATATTCAAAAGGCAGCTCTTTTTCAGATTGCGAATGCGGAGCATGGTCTGTAGAAATACAATCAATTACACCTTCTTTCAAAGCTTTTTTTATTGCTTCTAAATCATTTTTATCTCCTAAAGGAGGATTGACTTTAAAATTACTGTTAAAATTACTACTTACAACATCATCAACTGTCAACGCAAAATAATGCGGACAAGTCTCACAAGTGACCTTTACCCCTTCACTCTTTGCTCTTCTAATTATTTCTATACTCTTAGCTGTACTTATATGTGTTAAATGAATTTTTGTATCCAAATATTTTGCTATCTGGATATCTCTATCAACAATCAAACTCTCGGCAATATCAGGTATCGCGGAAATACCATGTTTAGAAGAAATGAAACATTCTCTCATTGCTCCTTTATTAGAAATACGGTTATCTTCGCAATGCTCTATAATCAGGCTGTCTGTCATTTTCGCATATTCTAAAGCCTTACGTAACATTAAAGGGTCCTTTACTGAACTGCCGTCATCACTAAAGCATAAACACCCGGACTTTTTTAAAGCATTGAATTCAGTTAATTTTTTCCCTTCTCTTTTCTGAGTTATCGCTCCTACAGGGTATATATCAAGTAACCCTATTCGGCGGGATTCTTCTATTATCCAAGTTGCCAACCCATCATTATCTATTGCAGGATTGGTATTAGGCATACAAAATATTTTTGTAAACCCGCCTTTAACAGCCGCTTGAGAACCGCTTAACAAATCTTCTTCATCTTCTCTGCCGGGAGTTCTTAGATGTGTATGTGAATCAATGAATCCGGGATAAACATATTTATCTTTAGCCTCAATTACCTTATCCGCATTTTCAGATATATTAATTCCAATTTTAAAAATTTTATCATCCTGTATCAGCAGATCTGCTTTATTAATATTATCTTTATTTACTAAATTCGCGTTTTTTATAAGTATTTTCATATTTCTCTTTTTTTTGTACCTATTAAATATAAAACAGCCATTCTAACAGCTAAACCGTTTTCGGCCTGTTTTAAAATCAAAGGATGTATCTTATTTTTAATTGCTGAACTTATTTCAACATCCCAGTTTACCGGCCCGGGATGCATAATAAGGCAATCCTTCTTAACTTTTTTTAATCTTTCCGGAGTTAAAGAAAATTTATCCGTATATTCCCTTAAAGAAGGTAAAAATAAATCATCCTGTCTTTCGGACTGAATCCTAAGCATTATAATAACATCCGCTTGCCCTATAACATCATCCAAATTATAAGAAACTGAAACACCCATTTCATTAAATTCATAAGGAATAAAAGTCGGCGGCCCGCAAACTGTTATTTTAGAAGCATACCTCTGAAACCCAAAAATATTAGAACGGGCTACCCGGGAATTACCGATATCCCCAACAATTAATACATTTAAATTTTCCAAGCTTCCTTTTGCCTCTTTAACGGTAAACATATCCAGAAGGGCCTGTGTCGGATGTTCATTTCTTCCGTCGCCGGCATTTATAATACTGGCCTGTGTATAATTAATAAATGACTGCAAACAAGCGCTGGCATTTAGTCTGACTATCATAATATTCGGATGATAGGCTTCTAAAGTTTTTATAGTATCGATTATAGTTTCTCCTTTAGTCAAACTGCTATTTGAGGATGAAAAATTTACTACATCAGCGCTTAACCTCTTTGCCGCTAACTCAAAAGAAGTTCTTGTCCTGGTAGAATTTTCAAAAAACAAATTTATAATAGTTTTTCCCCTTAAAGCCGGAACTTTTTTTACATCCCTTTCTGAAATTTCTTTAAAAGAATTGGCTAAAGTGAATACTGTTTCAAGCTCTTCTTTATTTAAATCTTTTATTCCTAATATATGTTTTTTCTGCCATTCTTTCATAATTGAATTCTGTTAATCCGAACAATGCAAAGGTAACCTCGACTTTTCCAAATTTTGAAATCGCCCCTCCGGGCAAATAATGCTAACTGCATTATTTGGGTTAACTAAAATCATAACTCTTTATTCATAACAATTACTTCATCTTCCCCATCTATTTCCTTAAGTCTAACCTCAACAAGTTCCTCCCTGGAAGTAGGAATATTTTTACCCACAAAATCAGCTCTTATAGGTAACTCTCTATAGCCTCTATCAATTAAAACTAAAAACTGTATGGATTTTGGCCGGCCAAAATCCATAATCTCATCCAAAGCCGCCCTGGCGGTCCTTCCGGTAAACAAAACATCATCTACAAGAATTACGGTTTTATTTGATAGATTAAAACTAATTCTGGTTTCCTTAACTAAAGGCTTCGGCCCTATTGCTGTCAAATCATCACGATAAAGAGTAATATCTAATACTCCTAAAGGAACATCTAATCCCTCAAGCTCCTTGATTAAATTTTGCACCCTCTTAGCTAAATATATCCCTCTGGTCTGTATGCCGATCAGCACTAATTCGCCGGGGTTAGGATTTTTTTCCAAAACCTGATGGGTTAACCTATATAAAGTCCTTCTGATATCTTCAGTCCCTAATATTTTTTTCATTAATACCTCTTTTTTACAAAAAAAAATCCTGTTCTCTATTTTCAGAACAGGATTAATTGTATTTTAAAATAATTTTCCATGAATTTCCCTTGCCAACCTCACTGGGCCGACTTAAAAGGCTAAATTATTTATACCAAAAACCATAAAAATGTCAAGATAATTCCTAAAATGTTTTATACTTCTTCCGATTAGTGGTACAATTAATTTGCTCCATAGG
>JAUVUO010000041.1 GCA_030601015.1 Candidatus Omnitrophota bacterium
AAACAATCGAAAAAGCTTTTTCATGTTTTGTCGGGGACATCGAACAGATACCTCCTATGGTCAGTGCTTTAAGAGTTAAGGGTAAAAGATTATATGATTTAGCCAGACGTGGAATAACAGTTAAACGGGATCCCCGGAATATAACAATCCATTCTATAAAAATTAAAAAGTATGATTTGCCGTATATCGAGTTTTGTGTCCATTGTTCCAAGGGTACATATGTGAGGAAACTTGCTGAGGATATTGGTGAAAAACTTGGGTGTGGAGCTCATATGGTGAAGATATTGCGTTTAAGCATAGGACCATATAAATTGAAAGAAGCAGTGGAATTGAAAGATATAAATGAAGGTTGTTTACGAAAGATTGCCCTCTAAAAGAATACAGTGTGTAGCAGCTATAGGTGTTTTTGACGGCGTACATCTTGGACATCAATTCATTCTTAAAAAGATAAAAGAAGAATCAGAAAAAAAATCTTTATCTTCATTAGCTATTACTTTTGATGTATTACCTCAGCAGTTTTTGTATGAGAATTTAATTCATTCCGGCCGTCATCCCCTCAAGAAATTTCTTGGTTATATTACGGATTTTGAACAAAAAAAAGAATTTATAAAACTTACAGGGATAGACTGTGTTTGGTTTTTGAAAACCAACAAATATCTTCTTGAATTATCCGCTCATGATTTTATAAATCATATATTTAAGTATTTCGAGATAAAGAAAATTATTGTTGGTGAAGATTTTTGTTTTGGATACAAAGGCCGGGGAGATGTAAAATACTTAAAAAAACTTGGAAAAGAATATAGTTTTACAGTTAGAGTTTTAAAGAAAAAAACTAAAAATAAAAAAGTTATCAGCAGCTCTAGAATTAGAAAGCTAATAAAAGAAGGCTGCTTTGAAAAAAATAAAATGATTTTAAGCAGGAATTTTATTTTAAAGGGAAAAGTTGTTAAAGGTAATGGAGTGGGGTCTAAATTAGGGTTTCCTACAGCGAATATAGCACCTTTTGATTATGTTTTACCGGCAGTAGGGGTTTATTCCGCGTATGTTGTTGTGAGCAAAAAAAAATATTTAGCTGCCGTTAATATAGGCAGCCGGCCCACATTAGAGAATTCCGAAAAAGTTGTTGTAGAGGCCCACATAATAAATTTTAAAAGAAATATTTTGGGTAAAAATATAAAAATATTTTTTGTTGATAGAATAAGGAAAGAACATAAATTTAAAACATTGGATAAATTAAAATTCGCTATTTCCCAAGATGTGAATCATATCATTTCAAAATACAACAATCTACCCTTTTAACAGCCGCGGTTTATTGTGTTTCAAGAATTTGTTTAATAAAATATCTTGACAAACTTAAGGCGGGGTTATATATTTATATGGTGGAGTAAAAGGGAGTGAAGTGGAATGTGGTATGGCGAATATACTCATAAGATTGATGAAAAAGACAGATTTATACTACCGTCTAAATTCAGAGAAAAAATTAAAACCCTTAAAGAGAAAAAGTTTTTTATAACAAGAGGTCTTGATGGGTGTTTATTCCTTTTTGCTGAAGATGCTTGGCGTAAATTGGAGGATAAGTTAAAGATTCTTTCTTTTACTAAGAAGCAGTCAAGACATTTTAATCGTTTATATTTTAGTGGTGCTTCGGAAGTAGATGTAGATACTCAAGGCAGGATAACGATTACCGAGTATTTAAAAGAATTCGCGCAGATTAAGAAAGAAATAGTTATTATAGGCGTGTCTGATAGGATAGAAATTTGGGACAAGCAGCGGTGGAATAGATTTTATAAAGAAAATCAGAAAAATTTTGAAGAGATGTCAGAGGATTTATTCGAAATGTAAAAGGAGTAATACTTTTGTGGGTGGTTTAAAAGATAAAGGAGGCAGGTTATAATGAAAAAAACCTTTACCCCTCGTAAACCTAAGAACAATAAAGAAACTTTCTCGAATCCTTTTAGGCTTTCTGTAGTAAATTTTGTTGGTTTCCATATTTGCCAAATCTGTGAACGCAAGAATAAATCGAACAGGTTATTTAAAAAAAATGGGGATTAAAAAATTTGATTTCATGGAATAATTAATATGATTACTACTGGAACCTGTTTAGATAAAATGGAAGATATAAAATTAGTTCATCATTATCCTGTAATGTATAGGGAGGTTATCGACCTTCTACTTATAAAGAATAAAAATTTAATCGTTGATTGTACATTAGGTGTAGGGTCTCTTGCAAGTAAATTTTTTGAAGTTATGAATGATGATTCATTTTTGATAGGCATAGACAAAGATGAATCATCATTGAAAGCAGCCCGTCAAAAGCTGCAATTGCTGAATGGCCGTTTTGCTTTATGTAAATCCAGTTTTTCAGATGTTGATAAAGTTTTAAAAAGTTTAAGGATAGCTAAGGCGGATGCTTTTATTTTTGATTTGGGAATTTCGAGTTATCAGTTAAATAATCCAAATCGCGGATTTAGTTTTTTAAAAGATGGCCCTTTGGATATGCGTATGGATAAAGATGGTTTTCTTTCCGCGTATGATTTGGTTAACAACTTAAGTCAAACTGAACTTGAAAATATTTTTAAAAAATTTGGAGAAGAACGATATTCAAAACGGATAGCACAAAATATTGTAAAAGTCAGAAAGAGTAAGTCGATAGAAACAACATTCCAATTAGCCCAGATAGTAACAGATAGTGTTCCTCTTAAGGATAGATATCAGAGGATTCATCCTTCAACAAGGGTTTTTCAGGCGTTAAGAATAGCAGTTAACCGCGAATTAGAGTCTATAGAATTAGGCCTTAAGAAGGCGATATCTCTTCTATCTTTAGGGGGGAGAATAGGTGTAATATCTTTCCATTCATTAGAGGATAGGATAGTGAAAAATATTTTTAATGATTATAAATGCCGAAATTTGTTGAGGATTATTACTAAAAAACCATTAACACCTACAGAATCCGAAAGGGCGGAAAATAATCCGTCACGTTCCGCAAAATTTAGAGTCGCGGAGAAAATTAATAATTTATGAAAAAATTTTTACCATTACTATTAATTATTATAATCTTTATGGCAGGATTAGTTTATTTAAATCAAAAAATACATATTTATATTGAAGCCTATACTTTAAGTAATAATTATTCTAGTTATAACGAATCTATGGATAAGAGAGATTTTTTAATGAATAATCTGGCCAAAGAAATTTCGTTGGTTACGGTAAATGAATGGGGTAGAGCAGCAGACTATTCTCTCGTAGATAAGGAAAAAATATTAGTTAGAAGTATTAAGCCTACAGAAGAAATTGATGAAGATAAATTTACAGTATATTTAGACCATTTCCTCGATATTTCAGGATTTAATGAACCGGCTTTGGCTAAAGAATAAAAATAAAAAGGTATTAAGTTTTTGAGAATAAGCTGATTTTTAAACCTCATTTGTTTGGAATAATTTATAAATTATCAAATAACAGTTCAAACCGTTTTACATTTTTTTATAATGACTGTTGCAAAATGCAGCAATCCCTGATTGCAATGTTTTAGAATATTAGTAGTTTAATCGTAATAATCAGCAGATGTTGTCAGCGGTAATATCTTTCTCTTGTATGTATACCTTGTCATATATCAAATTGACGTGAAATTGTATTTAAATCATACTTTCAAAAAAATAAATAGAAATTTTTAAAATGGATAAGAATGGCAAAAGGATAGGTAAAATTTATTTGGTTTTTATCTTTTTGTTTTTTTTCGTAGCGGCAAAAATTATTTATCTGCAAGTATTTAAGCAGGATTTTTTTCAGCGTCTTGCCCAGGGGCAGCATTATAAGGTTGTCCGGATAGAAGGTAAAAGAGGAAACATTTTTGATGATAAGGGCCGTATTCTTGCCACAGGTTTGAATTCTTATTCTGTTTTTGCTGATCCTTCAAGCATTTCTAACGTAAATGAAATTATTAAACTGTTAGCGTCAAATTTAAGTTTATCGAATAAGTTTTTGAAGTCTAGATTGGGGAAGAAAAAAAAGTTTGTATGGATAAAAAGGCGAGTGTCCTGGGAAATCAAAGAAAGGATAAAATCATTTAATTTGAAAGGTATAGGCTTTATCAGGGAAGAAAAAAGGTTTTATCCCCAGAATGATTTAGCCGCATCAGTTTTGGGTATTACAGATATAGATAATAAGGGGTTAGAAGGCCTGGAGTTGTATTATAATAAATATCTTAGCGGAAAGGATGGATTTGTCAGAGTTTTGCAGGATTCCGCGGCTAGACAAATTATACTTTCTTCGCAAATAATAACTCCTCAAAGAGGAGATAATCTCGTGTTAACAATGGATGCTCAAATCCAATATTGGACAAAAATTTATCTTGAAGAGACAATTAAAAAATATGAGGCTAGGCAAGGAAGTGTGATTGTTATGGATGCTTCTTCGGGTGAAATTAGAGCTTTAGCTAATTATCCTTCTTTTGATCCTAATAATCTCAATTCTAAATCTGCTAAAAATATAAAAAATAGAGCAATATGTGATATGTTTGAGCCAGGATCCGTATTTAAAATAATAACTCTTTTGGCGGCAATTAGTGAAAATAAAATTTTTGATAATCAAAAAATTTTTTGTGAAAATGGAAAATTAAAAATTCCCGGCAGTATATTGCATGATTGGAAACCTTATGGGAAACTCACGTTTAGAGAAGTTTTTATGAAATCTAGTAATATAGGGATTGCTAAGATAGTTCAAGCCATTACTCCAAAAGTTTTTTATGGCTATATAAAACGATTGGGATTTGGTAAAATAACAGGAGTTGATTTAAAAGGGGAAGTTCCCGGCAGCTTGAAACCTTTTAGCCGATGGTCGAAAACATCAGCTTATATCATACCTATAGGACAGGAAATTGGAGTCAATCTTTTGCAGTTAGCCAGGGGTTTTGCGGTTATTGTTAACGGAGGATATCTTGTTCAGCCTCATTTGATAAATAAAATTTGTTCACAAGGAATTTGTGAAAATGTACCATTTAAGAGGGAAAAAGTGTTATCCTCATTAATTACTGACAAGGCAAAAGATATTCTAATTGATGTTGTTGGTAAGGGTACCGGTAAACGTGCCGGAGTTGAAGGCCGAAAAATAGGGGGCAAGACCGGTACAGCTCAGAAATACGATCCGAAAATCAAAAGGTATTCTCCTTCGAAGTATCGCGCTACATTTGTAGGATTTATAGCGGATTTGAACCCTCCGATGGTGATTGCTGTAACTATTGATGAACCTAAAAAATCTCATTTTGGCGGTGTTGTCGCCGCGCCGGTTTTTAAAAATATCGCTAATAAAGTAATAAAGTATATTGAAGGAGAGAGGTCTTTGGTAAGCAAATGAAGATAAAAGATGTTTTTTCGAATTTAAATATTAGTGATTCTTTAAAAGAAATAGTTTTTAAAGGTATAAGTGAAGATACGAGAAAAATTTTCCAAGGCGATCTCTTTTTTATTATAAAAAGAGATAACTATGATATTTTTTCTTCTCTAAAGGATGTGGAATGTAAAGTTTGCGCATTTGTGGCAGATATAAAATATAAAAATAATTTGAAATGTTTAAGTAAAAGTAAACCCGTGATTTTTGTTAAAAATATTAAGGAAGAATTTTACAGAGTAGCAGATTTGTATTATGGCTTCAATAAGAAAAACTTAATATTCATCGGCATAACAGGCACAAATGGTAAATCAACAACCGCGACAATGATATATTATATTCTTAAGAAAATAGGCCAAAAGGCTTCTTTATTCAGTACTGTGAAAAATATTATTGGAGATTCAGTTCAAAAAGCGGATTTTACTACCCCGGGATTTCTTAGTATAAGAAAAATGTTAAGTATAATAAATAATAAAGAGAGACATTATGTAGTCATGGAAGTATCCTCTCATGGAATTGTTCAGCATCGAATTAAAAATATTGAGTTTTCAAGGTGTATTTTTACTAATTTAAGCAGAGACCATTTAGATTATCATAAAAATATGGAGAATTATTTCAAGGCAAAAAAAGAATTATTTATTAGCAATAGAAGTGCTGTTTCTATTATAAATATTGAGGATAGGTATGGTAAAGAAATATTTAAAGAATTAGAAAAATCTATATCTTATGGAATGAATTTAAAGGCTGATTATAGAGCGGCTAATATTCAGTTAAGTAATAAGGGATCTAAATTTAAATTAGAATATTCAGGTAAGTCTTTTAATGTAAAGACACGTTTATGCGGGAAATATAATATTTTTAATGTTCTGGCAGCTGTAAGTACTGTTGTTTCATTAGGTTATCCGATAACAAAAGTATTGGAGGCTGTGGTTTCTTTTAATCCTATAGAGGGGCGCTTAGAGACAATATTAAACGATGTATTTGTCGATTACGCTCATACTCCTGATGGGTTAGAGAAAGTGCTTAAAACACTTCGTGAGGTGGGATATAGCAATATTATTTGTCTATTAGGCTGCGGAGGTAACAGGGATAAGGGTAAACGTAAAATTATGGGTAAAGTTGCTTCTTTATTCGCTGATTTTAGTATTATTACTTCAGATAATCCTAGGAATGAAGATCCTTTAGATATTTGTTTTCAAATCGAGTCAGGATTTACGGCAAATAATTATAAAATTTTAATAGATAGAGAAAAAGCAATAGAAAAAGCTCTTAAAATTTTTTTGAAACTTAAGGATAAATATCAGCGAGTAGATAAAAGAAAAAAAGTTTGTCTTATCGTAACAGGGAAGGGACACGAAGAATATCAGATAATTGGTAATACAAAATATCCATTTAAAGATAGTAATGTTATAAAAAAGATAATAAAAAAAATGAAATATAAAGAGTTATGATAATTTCAGACAATGCGCAATTAGAAAGAATAGTTCGGCCATATAAAATTTGTAATATATCTTTTTTTAAATTGATTAGAGGGTTTTCGATTAATTCACGTTCTATAAAGAGTAATCAAGCATTTGTCGCTCTTAGGGGTAGGCATTGTGATGGCCATGACTTTATTCAAATGGCTGTAGATAAGGGAGCTGTTTCTATAATTGCTGAGAAATATGTCGATACCACACCAAAAGTTCCTTTTTTTATTGTAGAGGATAGTTATAAGGCTATCGAGAAAATTTCTGTTTATATAAGAAAAAAAAGCAATTGTATTGTATATGGGATAACCGGGTCTTTAGGGAAGACAACAACCAAAGAAATATTAAGTTTTCTTTTAGAACCTTACTTTAAGGTTTTGAAGAATTATAAGACTGAGAATAATATATTAGGAGTTGCAAAGACTATATTTGCTTTAAGAGATGAAAAAATATTGATTTTAGAATTGGGAACAAATACCAAAGGTGAGATTAAACAATTAGGAAAAATGAGCTGTCCTGATATAGGCATAATTACATTTATAAAACCTGTTCATTTAGAAGGGCTTAAAAATTTAAAAGGTGTATTTGATGAAAAAATTTCTCTTATAGGAGTTAATCCTAAAATGAAGGTTATTTTAAATCGGGGGGATGCTTATCTTAGAAAGATTAAAGGCAGCAGTAATATTTATTGGTTTGGGAAGAATAAAAAAAATGATTTATTTTTTAAATCAGAAAAAAAGAAAGGTGATAGTTCAGTTTTTATGATTCAAGGAAAGTATAAATTGGTATTGCCCAGGCATTTGGATGTTTTTATTGTAAATTTTTTAGCTGCTATATCAGGCGCTCATATTTTAGGTATACCTTTAAAATATTTAGTTGAAAGAGCTAATTTATTTAAGGAATTCCCTGATATGAGAAGGAATATGATAGAATCTAACGGAATGTATATTTTGAATGATGCGTATAATGCTAATCCTTTTGCGTTGAGAGCGGCTTTGAGAAGTCTGAAGCCTTATCCTTTCAAAAAGATAGCCGTTATTGGAGATATGTTGGAATTAGGTAATAAAAGTATTTATTATCATGAATCGGCGGCAGCTGAGATTATTAGAAATGATTTCAAATATTGTCTTACTTATGGTGATTATTCTATTTATTTAAGAGATAAACTGAAAAAATTAGGATTTAGGAACGCGAAACATTTCAATTCCCATAAAGAAATTGTGAGATTTATAAAGGATATCGTGAATTCTAAAAGCAGTGGGAGTAAAAGATGTTTAATTTTTCTAAAGGGGTCACGTAATATGGAGCTGGAAAAAGTAGTACAAGGGCTTATTGATTAATTTTTTGAATTTAACTGTAATTTTAGTAATACTTATAGTAAAATAAATTCCTGAGGACATTAGCCTATAAAATAATATTATTTTGAGGGTAACGATATTTTATCGGTAACAGAATCTGCAGGTAGTGTGCTGTTGCGGAATGACGACAAAGCACGATTCAAATGATTAAAAGATTATTTCAGCGATAAAAAGATAATGTTTTCAATCTGTGCAATGAGAAAATGTTTTATTTTGCAGCATTACCATAGTTTAGCAAAAATGGGAGCAATTGATTATTTAAAATTTTTTTTTATTTTTTTACATTATATATGTTAGATATTATATGATTTACCATTTATTTTATCCTTTAGCTGAAAAATTTTTTATATTTAACGTAACAAAATATATTACCTTTAGGGGAGGGTGTGCTTTTTTAACCTCATTTCTTATTGTTTTTCTT
>JAUVUO010000025.1 GCA_030601015.1 Candidatus Omnitrophota bacterium
AATCCAGAAATTCGCGCCGGGATAAAATTAACGATATCATCCAACTTTGCCGAAAACCAGCCGAAATGAAGATATCTTTCATTTTTATACCCCACCATTGAATCTAAAGTATTTATACTCTTGTATGCTATAGCTGCAATTGGCCCCCCTAAAATTAAATAAAAAAGAGGCGCTACAATACCATCATTAGTATTTTCAGCAACACTTTCTATCGCCGCCGCAGCTATTTTGTCTTTATCTAAATTATGTGTGTCCCTGCCTACAATTTGAGAAAGCTGGATTCTGGCCTCAACAAGAGCATCTTTTTCCGCCTCCTTTAAAACTTTTTTTGCCTTAACCCGCAAATCTTTTACCGAAAGAGTCGTATATCCTAAATAAATCCAGGCCAAGTTTCCTAACCCCGGGCTTAATCTTCCGGCAATTGTTATAAATAAATATGCCGAAGAAGCGCTTATACCCACAACAACTATAGTTAATATTGCTCCTTGTAACCGTACATTCGGTTTACTCAGGACTCCCTTCGCACGAGCTATCCTTTTATCTCCGCTTCCCCTTAATTTACTCTCAAAAAAACTTATCAGTTTCCCCATCCCCCTTACAGGATGGGGAAACCATTCCGGGTCACCAAAAATCAAATCAGCAATATACGAAAAAACTAATAAGAACATACCGTAAAAAAAAGTACTCCAACTTCGGCAATTTCACTTGTAGCGCCAATTGTATCTCCGGTCATCCCGCCGATTTTTCTCTTTGTCCAATTTATAAACAGAAATACCGGAACTAAAGAAAAACTAAACAAGACAACTCCCTTTAATCCCATAAGCAATAAAAACAAGGCTATAATAAAAAAAGTCCCCATAAAAAACTCATTTTTGCCGGCATATTCTATAAAATATTTACCTTTACCCTCCTGACGGGGATAAGCGGATATATAACACCCCCAAACCATTGCCCACCTTGAAAAAGCCGCCATCAAAATTAAACTTTTCAAAAGAATACTTTCCGGAATACTCAAAATTAAGGTATATTTTAAAAGAAAAAGGCAAACTATACCTGCAGCGCCCATAACCCCAATTCGGCTATCCCTCATTATTTCCAATATCTTCTGCTTTGACTTTTGCCCATAAAAAGCATCGCAAGTATCAGCAAACCCATCCAGATGAATGCCTCCGCTCACAATAACTGAAACAATTATAATTAACGCGCTTAAAACCGGTTTAGGGATAAAATAAAAAGTACCCGCGCTTAATGCCAATATTACGCCAATTATTACACCTACAACAGGAAAGAAAAGAAGGGATTTGCCAAAATCTTTTTCTTCAATATCCTGTCTAATCTTTACAGGTAAAATAGTTAAAAATTGTAAAGCTATCAAAAAATTTTTCATGTATCCAACTTTTCCGAAACTTCCGCATCTTTAAATGTAGCCATTTGAGTCAAAATTTTAACCGAAGCTTCCGCGATTGTAATAGCCAAGGCTGCACCTGAGCCTTCTCCCAGCCGTAAATTAAAATCCAACAAAGGAGAAAGGCCTAAATAATCAAGAACTGTTTTATGCCCCTTTTCTACCGAACAATGGGCGGAAATCATATAATCTTTTACTTTTGGTTCTAATTTAAAAGCTATCAAGGATGCCGCGGCTGAAATAAATCCATCAATTACTATCGGCACTTTTCTTGCCGCGGCAGCCAACATTACCCCGGCTAACCCTCCAATTTCAAACCCTCCAACTTTCGATAACACATCTATCGCGTCTTCAGAATTAGGTTTATTTACATCAATAGCCTTCTTTATCAATTCAATTTTCATAGACAAAGATTTACTATCTATTCCAGTTCCTCTTCCTGTCATATCTTCAACCGGCTTCCCGGTAATAACAGAAGCAATAGCGCTTGAAGCAGTGGTATTACCTATTCCCATATCTCCTGTTCCTACAATATCTACCCCATTTAAGAATTCATCTTCAAAGACAACTATACCATTTTCAATTGCCCTTACAGCTTCGTCCCTCGTCATAGCCGGACCCTTTATCATATTTTTCGTGCCATAATTAATTTTTTTAATCACAACTCCGTCATCAAATTCTAAATCAGAGGCAATCCCCATATCAACGACAATCACTCTAGCCCCAATATGCCTGGCTAAAACATTTATTCCCGCCCCTCCTTTTATAAAATTATATACCATTTGAGCAGTAACTTCTTTAGGGAAAGCACTTACACCTTCATCGGCAATACCATGATCTCCTGCCAGAGTAAAAATAACTTTATTGTCAAGCGATGGATTGTCCTTATTTGTAATCAAAACTATCTGTTTTGCTAAATCTTCTAATCCTCCCAGACTACCCTGAGGTTTAGTAAGATTATCCAGCCGTTTCTGAATTTTATTTTCTTTCGAAAAATCAATTTCATCAATTTTTTTAATAATTTCATTTAATTTATTCATAATCACTCCGCTCCTTTTATTGTTACAGGTATACCGCACTGCATATAAATAACCCGATCCGCGTTTTTTGCCAAGACTTGATTTGCAGACCCAATCAAATCTCTAAATGTCCTTGATAAAGGATTATCAGGAACTATACCCGTACCAACTTCATTTGATACAATAATTGTTGTAAATTTACTTTTTGAAATAGCATTAACTACTTCATTCACTTTTTTTCTTATCTCATCCTCTTTAAAATCATTAAACAGCAAATTTGAAATCAAAACTCCTAAACAATCAACTAAAACAGTCTGTTCTTTCTCTCTTAATTGAGATAAAGCTAAACCAACATTTAAAGGCTCTTCTATCAACTTCCATCCCTTAGGCCGGGAAAGTCTATGCAATTTTATTCTTTCCTTCATCTCACTATCAGACTCAACCGCGGTTGCGACAAAGACTACTTCTTTCTTTAATTTCTTTGCCAATTCCACAGCATAACTACTTTTGCCGCTGCGTGCCCCCCCCACAATAAAAATAAATTTTTTCATTCTAAACTTTTCTCTTTTTACCCCGTTAGAAAAAGCCACCCAAGCCGGTGGGATGATATGTTATAAAATTGTCAGTAGTTTAATTCCACCGTCAGTGTAAACCGTTAGACAACAAAATTCTCTAACGGGAGTTTACTTCTCATTTTTTAAGCCTAAATGCTCAATATCGTTCATCTTAATTATAGAAGGTGCCTTCATATCCGAATAATCTAAAATGTTTAAAGCACAATTATTCTGTTTTACTCTTAATAAATCCTTAAAACTAGTGTTCAAGGCTTCACTCAAAATAATCCGTATGGTTCCGTCATGAGAAACTAAGGCTATTGTTTTATCCTCATTTTGAGACAAAAGTGTCACTAACCCTCTTTTAACACGTAGTCTCACCTTTTTAAAACTTTCCCCATCAGGAATTGTTATTCTCACCGGATTATCTATCCAACTACGATAAATTTCCGGATATTTCCCCATAATATCTTTATAAGTTAACCCTTCAAAACATCCGAAATCCATCTCACTAAAATTATCTAACTTTTCAACATATTCACCCTTAAATACAATTTCCGCGGTCTCAACTGCCCTATCCAAACTACTGCTAAAAACTTTATCTACCTTCATAGACTTACATCTCTCAGCTAATCTTATAGACTGTTCTACCCCTGATTTATTTAGAGAAGGGTTACTTTTACCGCAGTATCTCTTATGCAAATTATAATCAGTTTCACCGTGACGTATCAATATCAATTTCATAATCAAAAACTCCCCTAAAAATAAAAAAACCCGACTCTTCAGTCGGGGCGCACCCTATTTCTTAACCCGGGTATAACTTACCTATAGATAATGTACCACGCAAAATCTAAAGATATTTTTTGGCAGGTCTTCTGACTTCCTTAATCTTTCAGCAGTCTTCCCATCTTAATTTTATTTAAGGATAGTGACATAAATTGCTAAAAAAACTCTTATCCTGCTATGGACAAAAAAAGGTTACAGTACCGGGAGTGTTTCCGAATTTAACGAAATTCCCTATTAAGCTTTAAAGCACCAAAAAACTCATAAACTACTTTTTAAAAGAACAAATAAATTATACCGCTGGCAGAATTCTTGTCAAATGAATTGATTGTCTCTTTTCTATATTTTATAAATTGAATTTATCTCTATAATGTTTTAAAATATAAATTTTTTTGTTTTGGCTATTTGTTATATATATGCCCTTTTGAAGATTATTTTTAAGTTGCAAATAATAGTTCAAACTACGCTTACTACTACAGAACCATGACAATGGCGATAGCGCCTTTTAACAATCTTTGCTTCTTAGAAATCCTTTTATATCGATTGTTCACAATGTTAATCCACACGTTTCATATCATTTCGGGAATGTGAAAATAAAATAATCAAAAGGCCATTCAATATTATTATATTATATTTCTACACTTGAGCCGCCAAAAGAGGAATAATCTCTGAAAGTGTGGGATGGATGAAAAGGCATTTTTTTACGTCAGCCAATTTAAGTTTATTTTTAATGCTCAGTGAAAATAGGCTAATCAACTCTCCGGCGAAATTGGATATTATTCCCGCGCCTATTATATAATCGTTTTCATCTAAAACAATTTCTATGAACCCTTCGGTATCATCATATACATAAGCGGATGAAAATTTTAAAAAATTTGATTTTATTGCCCGGTATTTTATATTTCTTGCTTTTGCTTCTTCTTCTAAAACACCTGCTTTTGCCATTTGAGGGAAAGAGAACACACATTCAGCCAGGCCATTATAATCTTCCTCTATTCCTTTTCCTTTTATATTCTCTATACAGATACTTGCCTGATATTCAGCAACATATGCCAAAAGTTTTTTGCCGGTAATATCTCCACAAGCGTATATATTGTCTATATTTGTTTTCATTAATTTATCTGTTTTAATCCAACCCGATTCGTCTATGGATACCCCTGAATTTTCTATTTTTAAGCCTTCAATATTTGGGATTCTGCCTACCGCGGAAATAACCATATCAAACTCATTTAAATCATAATCAGAAAGACTCTTTCCTGTATCTATTTTAATTCCTTTCTTTTGTAAGAGCATTTTCAAACGCTTTGAAAAATAACTGTCAATCATTGGCAAAATAAGTTTTTCTTTTTCAACTACATTAACTGTCTTACCAAAATTGGTACACATAGACGCGAATTCTATGCCAATTGCACCTCCTCCAATAATAAGGATTTTTTCCGGTAAAACAGAATTTTCAAAAATGTTATCGGCAAAGATTACTTTTGGATGATTAACTATATTTTTAGGTAACGAACCTGTCGCTATAATAATATTTTCTGCTTGTATTATTTTTCCGCATACATCTAAAGTTTTATTATCCAGAAAACAGCATTTTCCCAATATTATATCTACTCCTTTGCTTTCTAAAAATTTCAATAAGGATTCTTTAATTTTTTCTATTACTTCATTCTTTTCTACAAATGAATCTTTCCAGGTTTTTTGTTTTTTCGAGGAATTAAGAAGAAATTTTGTTGGGATACACCCTCTATTAAGGCAAGTACCCCCAAACGCTGATTTTTCAATTTCAATTAAAACGGCTTTCAAGCCATTTTTGACAGCAAATTTTGAACATGCAATACCAGCCGCGCCAGCACCAATTATTGCTACATCATACATATTATTTTTATTATTCCGAAAACATTACAAGCTTTCAAATTCAAGAGGACTTTTGACTTTGCTTAAAGCTGCTTCCCTAGTTATTATACCTTTTCTATAAAGTGTCTTCAATGATTTGTCCATAGTATACATACCATGTTGTGCCCCCATCTGCAAAAGGGAAGGAATTTGAGCGATATCTCCTTCTCTTATAAGATTTCTTATACCTGGGGTAGAAACCATAACTTCTGTAGCCATAACTCTTCCCGGGCCATCAGCCTTGGGAAGAAGCATTTGAGAAAGTACACCTTGAAGACACTCGGCAAGCTGAATAGTTATCTGCCTTTGCTGATATGGAGGAAAAACATCAATTATTCTCTGAATAGTTTGAGGAGCATCTGGTGTATGAAGTGTCGCTAAAACTAAATGTCCTGTTTCAGCCGCGGTTAAGGTTGTTGAAATAGTATCTAAATCCCTCATTTCTCCTACCACTATAACATCTGGATCTTGCCTTAATACTCTTTTTAATGCTTCAGGAAAAGAATGTGTATCCGAATAAACTTCTCTCTGTTTTATAATACTTTTATTACTGGTATAAATAAATTCTATAGGATCCTCTATACAAACTATAAGGTCCTGTCGTTCTGAATTGATATAATTTATCATCGACGCAAGAGTTGTACTTTTCCCTGTACCTGTAGGCCCTGTAACCAAAACCAATCCATTGGGTTTTTTAACAAAATCATAAACTACATCAGGAAGTCCTAAATTACCTATTGTTGGTATTTTTCTGGGAACACGCCTTAAAGCTGCTTCTACATTGCCTTTTTGATAATGAATGTTTATCCTGAATCGATCCATATCAGGAAGGGCAAAAGAAAAATCTAATTCTTTATCTCTCTCAAAAATTATTTTTTGCTCATCATTTAACATACTATAAATTAAAAGTTTTGTTTCTTCCGTATTTAAAACAGGCTTGTCAGGAATTTCCCCAAGTTTCCCATCAATCCTTAAGACAGGACGGCTTCCTGCAACAATATGAAGGTCACTGGCTTGACGATCTTCCGTCATTTTAAGAAGTGTATTTATATCAATCATAAAGCAATTCTCCTACACTAAATATAATTACTAATCAATCTTTTATATTATAAACGTATACGGATGAACAATCAACTTTAAATAAAACTTTTGGTTAAAAATATTTTCGAGGATCAGTTATCATTCCTTTAATAGCAGATACTGTAACAGTTGCTGGAGAGGCTAAATAAACTGAACTAAGATTGTTACCCATAATCCCCTTGCTATTATTATTTGAAGTAGAGATAATAATATCCCCATCAGCGGGAACTCCTTGATGGGTCCCTACACAAGGCCCGCATCCAGGTGGTAAAATAAGTGCGCCCGCATCCAATAACACTCTAATTATCCCTTTCTGCAAGGCATCTAAATATATTTTATGTGAAGCCGGAGCAACTAAGAATTTTACTCTTCTATGTATTTTTTTACCCTTCAAAATCTCAGCGCTTAATTTCAAATCCTCTAACCGGCCGTTAGAGCAAGTCCCCAGAAAGGCTTGATCTATTTTTATATTTTTAACTTTATCGACAGAACAAATATTATCTTTTCTGTTAGGCCGTGAGATATACGGTGTTAGCTTAGAAACATCAAATTCAATAACTCTCTCATAGTAACAGTTTTTATCCGGATAAATTAATTTATATTTTTTTAGGCCTATTTTTTTTATATAATCAATAACTTTTTTATCCGGAGATATCAAAGCACATTCAGCTCCCAAATTTTTACTCATATTAGTAATAGTAAATCGCGCATCTAGAGAAAGCCTATCTATAGTTTCACCGAAATACTCAAGAGACTTTGATAACGCGCCATCTTCACCTAATTGATGGATAATATAAAGTATTATGTCTTTACTAAAAACTCCTTTAGGTAATTTTCCTTTTAATAAAATTTTATATGTTTGAGGAACATCTAATTGATATTTACCTGTTAATAATACTTCAGCCAATTTTTTAGATTCGACTCCAAAAGCAGCTGCCCCCAGGCCTCCGGCAGTTAAAGTATACTTATCCGCCCCTATAATAAGTGCATTAGGGTAGGCCAGGCCCTCTTCTATAATAATTTGGTGGGAGATACCGCAACCACCTTCAAAAAACATATTTTTATTTTTTTTTGAAAAATCACGCATCCGGGAATGAATTCTTGAAGAGCTTACATCAGGAGAAGGTGAATTATGATCAATGATACATGCATATTTTTTTGGCACAGTAATTATTTTTTTAGTTTTTAAAAGCTCATCAAAAATTAAATCGCTGGTCTGATCCTGAGAAAACAAAAAATCGACATTACAAAGTGCCGCATCCCCAGCCTTTAAAGAGCAAGATGAATGCAATGTAAGTATTTTTTCTATAACGGTTTTTGACATATTTATTTAATTACTGAAATACCAAATATATTCAATTCTTAATCTTATTCGGGAATATTTTATAATATAGCTTATTTCTTGAGGTATACTGAATCAACCATTAAAAGTAAATATTATCTCTAAAGCTTGATTAATCTAAAATATTATAAGGACTTAACAAAGTCTTTTATCCTCTTCAAACCTTTTGATATTTGCTCTAAACCGGTTGAGAAGCTAATGCGTATATATCCTTCCATTCCAAAAGAACTCGCAGGTATACATGAAACTAAATATTCTTCAAGCAGCTTAGTAGAAAAATCAAAAGAACTCAATCCTGTTTCTCTTATATCGCAAAACATATAAAAAGTACCCTCGGGTTTAATAGGATTTAGCTTATCACAATCAGATAAGCCTTTATACAAAACGTCTCTTCTTTTTTGAAATTCTAACTTGATTTTTCTCTGCCAATTTTCATTGGTTAAAGCTGCCAAAGCAGCTCTTTGGGTTATAGAAGAAGCACATGATGTTGTATGGTCAATTATCTTTGATATCTCATTTATTGTTTCTTCTGATGCTGATAAATACCCTATACGCCATCCGGTCATGGAGTGAGATTTAGAGAAACCATTGATAGTAATTGTAAACTTATCCGCTCCTGGGAAAGACGCAAAACTAACATGTTCCCGCTCATCATAAATCAATGTTTCATAGATTTCATCACTAATAACATGTATATTTTTTTCCTTCACAATATTATAAATTTCTTTTAATTCATTATATGAATATGTTATTCCCGTCGGGTTATTAGGATAATTTAGTATTAAAACTTTTGTTCGAGGTGTAATTGTTTCACTTAAAGTTTGAGGGTCTATTTTAAAATTATTTGATTCTTTCGTTTGAAGAAATACTGATTTCCCTGATGTTAAATTAACCATCTCCGGATAGCTAACCCAATAAGGGGAAGACATAATAACTTCATCACCACTATCAAGTAGAGCTAATAACGATACATAAATAGCATACTTAGCCCCTGTAGTTACAATTATGTTTTCTGAAGAAACACTAAGTTTATTAACTTTATTTAATTTGTCAGCTATTGCTGCTCTTAATTCAGGATAACCAACAGAGGGTGTGTATTTCGTAAATCCTTGATTAATGGCATTAATGCCTCCTTCTTTAACGAAATCCGGTGTATCAAAATCAGGCTCACCCGCCGCAAAATTAACTACATCCTTCCCTTCTCGTATTAATTTCTTAGTTAAGGCTGTAATTTTTAATGTGGCTGATTTTTTTAGTAGTGTTACTTGTGGGTTCATAAACGATTTCCTCCGATAAAATTAATTTCACAGAAAATTAATTTTAAAGAATATTTTGAATCTTAAAAGAAAATAATTTATAAAAAAAATTATTTAAGGTTTCCTTTATCTTTCTTGAAAATTTTTTTTACCCCTGAAATAAGACTATCATTATTCTTTTTATTTCCCACATCACTATTCTTATTTTCTTTGGCCTTAGTAACCTTTTTTATTTCTTTTTTAGCTTTCCCTTTAACTGGTTCCGCTTTAACAACCACTTTGGTTAACTCAAAAAGAGACATTGAAGCTCCATCTCCTTTTCTATGGCCTAAAGTTAATACTCGAGAATATCCTCCTTGAATATTTACAAAACGCGGCCCTATATCATCGAACAATTTTTTAACCAAAATATGATCTCCTAATCTCTGATAAGCTAAACGTCGAGAAGAAAGAGTATTCTTTTTTGACAAAGTAATTAATCTATCTACGTCTGTCCTTAAATACTTTGCTTTTTCAGTAGTTGTAGTTATGCGTTCATTAATTACCACAGCTCTTAATAAACTTTTGATTAAAGCTTTTTTTTGAGAGTGAGAACGTGATAATTTTAAATTTTTTTTTCTATGTCTCATATCGCATTCAACTTTTCTTTATCTATTTCCAATTCAAAACTAAGTCCCATAGTTTTAAGAAGTACCCCCACTTCATTAAGAGACTTTTTCCCAAAATTTCGATAATTGAGTATCTCTGGTTCCGTTTTTTCTACTAATTCCGCTAAAGTTTTTATATTAGCTTCTCTTAAACAATTACCGCTGCGTACAGATAATTCTAATTCTGAAACCGGTATCTTTAATTTTTCATAAAGTGCTATATCTTCCGGAGATAATTCTTCATATTCTTCTTCGGGTAATTCGCCTAAAGTAAAGAAAAGCTCTAAATGTTTACTCATAACTTTAGATGCATATATCAAAGCTTCTTTAGGTTCTATGCTGGCATCAGTAAATATTTCCAAAATTAATCTGTCATAATCCGTACGTTTACCAACTCTAGTGTTCTCAACTTTAAAAGCTACCCTTTTAACTGGTGTAAAAATCGAATCAATTGGAATAACTCCCACAGGCATACCATCTCTCTTATTACGATCAGCAGTAACAAACCCTCGCCCTCTACCAACTTCCATTTCAATGTTTAATTTAGCATCTTTTGATGTAAGTGTGCATATATGCAAATCAGGATTTATAACTTCTATTGTTTCATCAGTTATAATATCTTTGGCTTTTATTTCTTTTTGACCTTCTTCTTTAATATAGATTTTTTTAGGAGAACGAGAGTATGACCGTAAAACTAAATTCTTAAGATTAAGAATTATCTCCGGAACATCTTCCATCACACCTTCTGTGCTGGAAAACTCATGAGGAATGCCCTCTATCCTTATGGAAGTAACTGCCGCACC
Source organism: Candidatus Omnitrophota bacterium (assembly GCA_030601015.1). Lineage (GTDB taxonomy): Bacteria > Omnitrophota > Gorgyraeia > Duberdicusellales > 4484-171 > JAGLSE01. Next base: position 10,783 of record JAUVUO010000025.1, read on the forward strand.
TTCAATAGATGACAGCAAAACTCTTCTCAAAATATTACCAATGGTTACACCATACCCTCTTTCTAAAGGTTCGGCTACAATTTTACCATAATGCGGACTATAGGTCTCTTGATCTACTATTACTCTTTTCGGAAACTGAAAATCCCGCCATGTTATCCCCATATTTTACCTCCTCTAACCTTTATTTAAATCGGCTGTAAACCTGCAAATACTAAACACCAAAACTTATTTTACAACTTTACTTTCCACTAACATTACATTTTATTTTGAATAAAGTTCTACAATCAATTGTTCATTTATTGGTATTATCAAATCTTCTTTCTCAGGCAAACGAACAATAC
>JAUVUO010000175.1 GCA_030601015.1 Candidatus Omnitrophota bacterium
CGAAGATCCCCCGAACAAGTCGGAGGAGGACAATGACAAAAGGGTATTTTGCAACAGCGCCATTTTAATTATCAAAAAAAAATAAGGACTGTTGCATTTTCAACAGTCCTTATTTTAGAAATGTTTACAAGATTGGGCATATTTTTATCTGTATAAATGAATCACAATTAAATTTACAAACTGTTTTTAATTTTAACCCAACTTTTAATCTGCCATTTATTGTAAAAACCCCTATCGCACAAAATGAATTATTATTCTTTAATCAACTCATCTATTTTAAGTCTATCATACCCTAAAACAACATTGCCATCTATAACAATTACCGGCACTCCCATTTACCCGGAAATTTTAACCATTTCTTCCTCAGCCTCTTTATTCTCCGATACATCTATATTTTGGAACGAAACACCTTTATGAAAAAAAATAATCTTTTACCATCTTACAATATAGACATGATGCGGTTGAATAAACTTTTATTTCCACACTATTCTCCTTTTATGAGATAATTTTTTAACCATGAAAGTTTAACTAAATGTTTTTTTTCTTCATCTATAACTTTATACAAAACAGGTTGCTTAACGGGTAAAAGATAATCTATCAACGAAAAATAAGTAAGAATGGAATCTTTTTCCATTTCTATGGCAAAGTCTATAGCTTCAATTTCAGAATTAAAAGGATCGTTAATTTTATTTTCAATTAACTCTTGGGTAGATACATACATAGATGCTATAGCCTTAACATAGTCTTCATACTCATAAACACTAAACTCGTAAATCATATAATCGTGTCTATTCTCAAGCATTTGCTGAAACAATTTACCATGTAACGTTTCCTCTTCTTTTAAGACTCTAAAAACTTCTTTCACTTTCTCATCTTTAGCGTTATTTTCTAAATGTTCATAAAATATCCTGCCGCTATTCTCTACCACAACGGCTATTCTCAAAACTTCATGAGAGCTAAACTTATTCATTACTTTTCTCCTTTACATTTAAATCAAAAATTTCGTTAACTTTTAAAGATATATCCAATAACCCATTTAAATCCTCTTGACTCGGGATAAACTAAAAACATCTTCCTTGGATTAATTGTTTCATCCCTGAATTCTGTAATAAATCTTCTAAAATCTGATATCATGTTAATTAAAATAATTCTTAAATTATTCTTCAATCAATTCAAATTGGCTTTTATCAACTCCACAGACCGGACAAACCCAAGAATCGGGAATTTGTTCAAATGCAGTACCCGGTGCTATTTCGCCATCAGAATCTCCTACCTCAGGATCATAAATATAATCACAAACAGTGCACTTATATTTTTTCATAATTTATTACGCCCTCTCATTTCGATTAACTTATCTTTTTTATTTTGATTTATCATAAGTCAATCTATAAATAATGATACTACCAGTAAAAGATTCTTACAACTAAAATATAGTTGTATTCCAACCTTTAAAGACCATCTTTTAAATTGAATTAATCCATTCTATAATACTCAACAAAGAAAAACCATTGCCTCTTAGGAGAAACTTTTATAAAAATCTTCAACAGCAAAGATAATCAATACAACAATTCAAATATTTGCTGATAAGAATTTTGGATTGATTTCATGGCCTGAGTTAACCCTATATACATTATCGCGGATAAAACTAAAACCATTGCAGTTATATTAATTTTTTTCTTATTATTGAAACGAGGATTAAACCAAATTAAAGGTAAAACGAACGGGCCTACACATAAAAAAATTATAACCAAAAAATAAGTTTTATTGTACCATCTATCTTTTAAAGTTTTTTTAAAAAATTCTCCGCAATACCTGCATTTACGGCTCTCATCTTGTATTTCTTCCGCACAGTAAGGACATTTTTTCATTTATTTACCAATAATATTTTTTTATGTTTAAACCAATATATATTTAGATATCTTAACTATTAACTAATTTATCCTTAAAATAGCACAATTTTTTTTAAATTAACTATCCCGCGACAAGCTGAGGGGTAATTAACTCAAAACCCCTCGACTCCCTTTAGCCTCTCAGGGTCAATTCGACTACACTCTTTTCCTTTAACCCAGAATTTACATTAAACCATAGCGAATAGTCTTACTCTTTTGGGCTGAAAAAAAATTAAGTCTTATTGATTAAAAATTTTCCGCCAAAATTTCATAGTATGATTGAGGATGATTACACGCCGGACATTCTACCGGGGAGTTAGAGCCTTCAAATACATAACCGCAATTTATACAATGCCATTTCACAGGATTTTTTTTAGAAAAAACTTCATTATTAATTAAATTGTTGATTAATTTTCGATATCTCTGTTCATGATGTTTTTCTACTTTAGCAATTTGTTCGAATGAATTTGATATTTCAGGAAATCCTTCTTCAACTGCCGTTTTAGCAAAATTTGAATACAACGACATCCATTCAAAATTTTCACCATCCGCTGAGGCTTCAAGATTTGACTTTGTATCACGAATGATTCCTGCCGGATAAGCTGCTGAAATTTCAACTTCGCCTCCTTCTAAATATTTAAAAAAAATTTTAGCATGCTCTTTCTCATTCTCAGCTGTTTCCATAAAAATTCCAGATATTTGCTCTAACCCTTCTTTTTTTGCCGCGCTTGCAAAATAAGTATATCTATTCCTGGCTTGAGATTCCCCCGCAAAAGCTTTTAAAAGATTCTTTTCTGTTTCTGTTCCCTTAATTGATTTACTCATATAACTTTCTCCTTTCATTTTAAATATCCGGAGTTCCCTTAATTAATAACGCCTTTCGACCTAATAATACTACATCTATCTTATTGTTACAAGTCAAAATTTTATTAGCTTTGCTGCTTTGATTTTATTATAAATCATCTATTTAAAAACAAAATTTATAATTCTCTATTATTAATTTATGTAAATAACCATTCGATTCTCATAATATTTTTTACTTGCTAAATGATTAAATTATGTTATAACAAAACCGTTAAGACAAGTATATCCATATAAGATTACGGTTTTTCTGCAAACCAATTTAAACGGAGGAGAAAGTATAAGAATTCACCAAAAAAGTTAAAAATTTAATTTTATTATAGGCTTTGTAAAAAGGAGAATTGGAATGGAAGAAGAAAAAAAAATTTATATTGGGAATTTACCTTACTCCCTTACCGATGAAGATATAAAAAATCTTATTGAAGAAAAAGGCATAAAGGTGTTAGAGGTAAAACTAATAAGCGATAAAAATACGGGTAGAGCCAAGGGATTTGGTTTCGCTGAATTTGAAACTAAAGAACTTGCTCAACAAGCAATTGATGTATTAAATGATTTAGAAATTAGCGGGAGACACTTAAAAGTAAATAGAGCTAAAAAAATGCGCCCGCGTAATGATTTTAGAAAATCAAGCTTTGGGAATCCTCATGGAGACCATAACAGAAGATACGACAGAGGCTACGACAGATAATTCAAAGCTATAATCAATATAATTATCAATTACAAAAAAATTTCACTTACCGGTTAAAGCAGCTTCAATCATGCCTCTTAACTGATTAACCACTTTTCTTGGAAGACGGAATTGGGATCTAAGAACCGGTGTAGAAATGGTAAACTCAAAAATATTTAAATTATTCGGCACTTTACTAATACTCACTCTTATCGGGAATTCAGCCACGTATACCTCCTTTCTAAAACAATGCATGTTGTCACCTCTAAATAAACTCGCAATATAATTTTAGGATTC
>JAUVUO010000219.1 GCA_030601015.1 Candidatus Omnitrophota bacterium
GCAGGGCTTTTCAGGGAGGATTTGTCGTTAAAGGCTATGAGATTCACCATGGGTTAACCCGGAGAATTAATGGATGCGAACCAATGTTTTTAATAAATAAACGCGGCGGCAGAAAAGCGGCGGTTAAGGACGGAGCCTGTAATTCTAAAGGAAATGTATGGGGAACCTATATCCACGGTATTTTTGATAATTTTTACCTGCGCCGGGATTTTCTTAATCGATTAAGAAGAAAAAAAGGCATGACGTTAGATAACGGCGGCAATGATTTTGAACAGGATAAAGAATATGATAAACTATCTAATTTATTACGCCGTAATCTCGATATGAAATTGCTTTACGGGATAATTAATGGAAAAAAATGAATGGATTTTTTTTCATTAGAGTGTTTTTGTGAAAATATAATTTTAAACTTATTGAAATCTTCACTTGAGAATAATTCCAAAACATGATAATATTTTTATCAAGAATCATAGAGAAAGCAGCTCACTTATAGTTTTTGACATAATAGCTGGGAATTCTGTAAGTAAACAAAAATTCGGTTGCATCCCGATAAATAGAGATAGGCCTAATGGAATAATTGAATTTTTATGAAGAAGTTTCAGTTGGGATAAAGTTATTTGGTAAGTTGTTATTTTTTAAAAATTATATTATGCGCCCGTAGATCAATTGGATAGATCGTTTGGCTACGAACCAAGAGGCTGCAGGTTCGATTCCTGCCGGGCGCATTTATTGTAAATAATGTTGTTAACGGAATCTTTTACCTAATTAAAGGGGGATACATATGAGAGTTGATATATCTTTTAAATATTTGGAAAATAGTGAATTTATCGATAAAATTCTTGATAATAATTTTAAAAAAATCGAAAGGAGACTTAAATTATTCCGCAGAAATGATCCGATACATATTTCGGTTCATGTAGAAAAAAATCCTCATAAAGAGCAGTATTTTAGTCGTTTACATATTTATTTACCTTCATCGAAATTTTTATCCGCTGAAGAAAAGTCTTCAAATTGTGCTTTAGCTATAAATAAATCTTTTTCTGCTATAGTTAGGCAAATAGATAAAGTAAAACATACCATAGAACGGCATTTATCTAAAAAAGTAAAGAAAGAAAAACAAGAGCAATACTGATTTTTTCTTTCTTTACAATTTTTATCTTGACTCAATATATTTACTATGTTAAGATATTTAGCACTCTAGGAGGTAGAGTGCTAAATAGAGATTTGAAATGGTTAGATCTACTGATATAAAAGAAAGAGAAGAAGATTTTTTAGGTTTGATAGTTGAAAGCTATATAGAAGAAACGAAACCTATAAGTTCAGCTTATTTATGTAATAAGTATAATCTTAATTATTCTCCGGCTACAATTAGGAATGTTATGGTAGCTTTAGAAAAACAAGGTTTTCTTTCTCATATTTATACTTCTTCCGGGCGGGTTCCTACTCAGGATGGATTTAAACATTATGTAGAATCTCTAAAAAAAGAGGATATTGCTAAATATACCCCTTTGGATTTGGATTTTTGTCCTGCATCTAATTGCAGTATAGAAAAATTGATAAATTATACGCTTGATATTTTAACTGAATTTAGCGGGTATACTTCTTTGGTCGCCTTATCTGGAAAAGACGGCAGGTTGTTTTTTAAAGGGGTAAGATGCATTTTTGATCAGCCTGAGTTTGAAGATATCTCAAGACTTAGGCTGATAATTTATGCGTTGGAAGTAAGGATGAGTGAAATTCAGGAGTTGCTTTTTAATTGTAATGACGAAAAAATTAAGATACTTATTGGTGATGATATTGGGTTCAGTGAGATATCTGATTGTTCTTTGGTGATATCAGGATTGAAAGAAACGGATGTGGGCTTTGCTATTGCTCTACTTGGCCCTGTGCGGATGAATTATATGAAAGCAACAGCTTGTTTGAGTTCAGTGAGAGAACAGTTGGAAGATGTTGTTAACGAATTTTTATAAATTTTAAATCCGCGTTTTAGCGGATAATTTAATGGGTTAAATGGAAAATTTGATATGAAAAAAAAAGCTAAAGAAAAACATGGTAAAGATATGGAAGATGTAAGATTAGATAATACCGAGACTAAAAATGTTAATCCTGAAACCGAAAACTTAATAAAGGATCCTTTAGAAAAAAAACAACAAGAATATGATATCATTTGGGATAAATATGCCAGGCTTCAAGCTGAATTTGATAATTATAGGAAAAGATCTATTAAGGAACGGGTAGGTATAGTTAAGTTTGCTAATGAAACACTTCTAATGGAGCTTTTAGGTATATTTGACAATTTTGAACGAGGGATAAAATCCGCAGAAATGAAAAAAGATTTTGATCTTCTGCATCAGGGGGTTGATATGATAGCAAAACAATTTTACGGTTTGCTTGAAGCTAATGGGTTAAAGAAAATAGTATCTTTAGGTCAAAAGTTTGATCCTCATCAACATGAAGCGGTTGAAGTAATAGAGGATGCAAGTATTAAAGAGGATACTGTTTTTGAGGAGCTGCAGCCTGGATACCTGTTGAATGGCCGCATAATAAGGCCTTCGAAAGTTAAAGTACATATTCATAAGATGAAGGAATCAGTTTTTTTTCTAATTGTAATGAGGTGAATATACTTTACAAGTTAAGTGGTCATTATGATTATTTTGTTGAGATTATTTTTAAGAGTTTAAAGGAATTGGAAAATTTTAAAGAATTGATGGGAAGATTTTGTAGTAAGATTGATGAAAATCATGTAGTTGAGGATTTAATAGAAGAGGGATTTTTAAGTTAAAATGGTGGATTTAATCAAAGAAATCTTGAAGAAGAAGGATTGGAAAGAAAATAATAGTTGTATGAGTCATGATCCTATTAAAGATATATTAAAAAGAGATGTTTTTCA
>JAUVUO010000154.1 GCA_030601015.1 Candidatus Omnitrophota bacterium
AAGAGTATGACAACCAAAAGTTATCCCAAAGAAAAGGGCACTAAAGTTAGTGCGGGCAGTTATGGAACAACCAAGTACGATACCAAAACAATAAAAACGGCATATACCGGATCTCCTTCAAAGAGTATGACAACCAAAAGTTATCCCAAAGAAAAGGACACTAAAGTTAGTGCGGGCAGTTATGGAACAAAACAGTCTGATACAAATATGCCAGGAGATACTAATAGATCCTATGAAAGTTACGGATTTGATCCTGCTTTGCGGAATAATAAGGAAAAGGATGAAAGAGATATGGAATCTAATGAAGATAACCATCAGGAATAATAGACAAAAATGATCATTTAATCTAAAAAATATAGAGCATAACTGAAAAAATGATGAACAGCAAGGTATTAATTTTTCTGCTATTTTTTAAAACAGTTAGAAATAGGGGTTACATGTATATAATTGAAAAGTTGCATTTTGTAACAGTTCCATTATTTATGAATTACAGATAGTTTTATTAGTGATATAATAAAATAATGGTAATTTATGGCTTGCTTATTTTTTGCGATATCCTTTTTTTGTTTATCGGCAGATTTATATTTTTCTATCCTGGGCAAACAATAGAATTGCAGAAAAAATTTTACGAAAAGATAAATTGGAAAATGGAACCGATATCAATGAAAAAAGAGCTGCGTAACACCAAGATTATGGGGTTGTTTATTCTTATTATAACTTTTGCGGGTATATTTTATTCTTTTATTACGATAATGGAAATATAGGAGTAAGGATTATTTATTATGAAGAATAAAATTGTCGCTGTAATAATAGGAATAAGTTTTTTATCTATATTGGTTTTATTATTTAATAGTGATGAAAGGATTATTAAGAGAAAGTTAGGGCAGCTTGTCGGGATTGCGGCTAAAGAGAAAGATGATAGTAATTTTATTTTTATATCAAAAGTTAAAAAACTCAAAAGCTTATTTACGTATAATTGTACATTAATATTTGAGAATGAATTATTTCCGGAGATTAAAAATGTTGATGAATTATTAGTAGTTTACAATGATTTATATAATTATGTAGAGGAAGTTGAAATTGAATTATCAGACATTTCTATAGTCATATTTAATGATAGTAAAGCAGCGTTAACTAAAGTAAAGGGAAACTCAATTGTCAAGCCTAGGCAGAATGAGAAATCTCTGATTATTGAACAGGATTTGGAAATAAGCTGGTTAAAAATGAATGGTAAATGGCAGGTTTTTGTAATAAATGGAATTAATTTATGGGAATAGATTTCCCCGGGAATTTTAAGATTTAAAATTTAGAAAGAAAAATCAATCAAAAATGATTACTTTACATTATTGAAAGTATTCTGCTATAATAATTATTCTTCAGGGATTGTTACAAAAAGCAACAGTGTCACTAATAATAAAATCAAGGATGGTGTTTTATGAAAGTTTGTTTAGCAGGTTATAATGTTGATACAACGGTACTGAGTGATATTGAGACAAAAATTGGGAAGAGAGAAGATTTGACTCCGGAAGTTCTTTCAGCTTCATATGCCCGTATTAGCCGTGACCCTCGTCCTATTGATGAGATACGTAAATCCGCTCGTGAGGAAGTGGAGAAATCCCGTAAATCTAATTCAACAATTATTTTTAAAATGGGACACCATTCAGTAGCTGAGCATGCGGTATTTAATTTTGATATTATAGGGGTTTCACGTTTAGCGATGGAGGAGCTTGAAAAATTCCGATTATGTTCATATACCGAGAAATCTCAAAGATATATAACTTTGGATAACGATTTCATTATTCCTGAAGAGATTAAAAATAGTGTTTTTGAAAAGTTATTTGTAGATACAATCAATAAACAAAATGAGGCCTATTTTAAATTATTAGAAAAATTAAAAGTTTATGTGTTTGATAAAAATTCTGAACTGGCTGAGAATCCTAAAAATCATAATTTATTAGAAGGATGGGCAAAAGAAGATTCAAGATATGTTACTTCTTTATCTACAGAGGCTCAGGTTGGGCAAACTATTAATGCCCGAAATTTAGAACTTTTGTTAAGACGTTTTGCTTCACATCCTTTACAGGAAATCAAATCTCTGGGCCGTGCTATATATGAACAAGTTTCTGAAGTGGCACCATCGATTATTCTTTTTCATAAAGCAAATGACCGGGACCAGAATACATTTCCTGAAATGAAAAAATTAACCGAAAAAATTTTGGCATCGGCATCAGCTTATTTACCCGATGAAAAATCCCAAGATGTTCAGTTGGTCAAATACACAAAAGATGGAGACAATATAATCGCGGCCTCTATATTACATGTTTCATCTAATCTGCCTTATGAACAATGTTCATCCATTGTGGAGAATTTATCAGAACAGGACAGAAAGAATATTTTTAAAACTGTTTGTCAAAATATGCAATTTTACGACTCAATGCCAAGAGAGTTTGAATATGTGAATTTTACATTTAATATCGCATTATCTTCAGCTTGTTTCGGCCAACTTAAAAGACACCGTATGTCTACAATTACAGCACAACCCTATTATCCCGGATTAGGTATAATTATCCCCGAATCAATTAAACAAATTGGAATGGAAGCATATTTTAAAGATATAATTAATAAAACCAATGATGCCTATAATACGATTTATAAAGAAATGCCTTTAGCTGCTCCTTATATTTTAACCAATGCTCATAGAAAACGTGTATTGATTAGAGTTAACGCCCGTGAATTATATCATATCTCCAGATTACGAGAAGATTTACACGCTCAATGGGATATTAGAAATATTTCAGCTTCAATGAGCCAACAAGCAAAGAAGGTAATGCCATTAACCTTTTCTTTAATTGGCGCTAAAGACAAATTCAATGAAATATATAAAAAAGTTTACGGCAAATTGCCTAAAATAACTGAAGCAGCTTTGCCTGGTACTAAAAAAATAAAGTAACTATTTCTGTGCTTTTAAATAATTTTTGTGTATGGATTTTAACAAATTAATAGAAAATAGAGTAAGTTTAAGAGATTATGACCCTAATCGGCCATTAGACAACGCTGTATTAATGAGGATTTTAAATGCGGGCAGATTAGCTCCGTCCGCGGCGAATAAACAGCCTTGGAAATTTTTAGTAATCTCATCAAAAGAAATGCTGGATAAAGTAAGGCCTTGTTACAATAAATCATGGTTTGCTGACGCGCCTAATATATTGATACTTGTCGGAGATAAGGCCAAATCTTGGATAAGACAGTCTGATAATTATAATTCAATTGAAACTGATTTAACAATCGCAATGGACCATATTATTCTTTCCGCGGAAAACGAGGGAGTAGGTACTTGCTGGATAGCTGCTTTTGACTATAAAATTTTGAGGCAAGCTCTCACACTTAAAGAAAACGAATGTATCTTTTCAATTACCCCGCTAGGTTATCCTAAAAAAGGCGGCAATAAAAAAATCGAAAAGAGAAGAAAATCTTTAGAAAACATAGTTGCAATTCTATAATGCTCTAAAAATATTTAAATATTGACAGATAGAGTAGTATGTGTATAATTAATTTATCATGTTTACGTATATATGGGAATGTATAAGATTGAAATTTTGAGAGGAAGTGAGGTATTTTCTTTTATTTTTTTAATTATTACATTCTTTGTTTATACGATCGATACAAAAGGAGGTAGTTAGCAATGGAAACAGGGAAAGTAAAATGGTTTAACGAGAGCAAAGGGTACGGATTTATTACACTTGATTCAGGAAGTGATGTATTTGTTCATCATAGTGAAATTCAAGGTGAAGGATATAAATCTTTAAAAGAAGGTGAAAATGTACAATGTGAAGTTAAGGAGGGGCCAAAAGGACAGCAAGCTACGAATGTAGTTAAGGTATAAATTTTGTTCTAAACCCAAAATTAATAAAAAGCCCGATAGCAATATCGGGCTTTTTTTATTTTTAATGCACTTACCATGAGCGGCTGCTGGAAGAATACGAACCGCGTATTAAGCATATACCTGAATGTTTTATTCTATTGACATTAATTAAATTTTGGGATATATTTAAGATTATTAATAGTTAACCTAGTTAAGTATATAGGAGTTGTATATGTCTGCTAAATTACCTATATCGAGTTTTTCTGAAGAATTAATAGCAACTATCCTATTTATCGCACGATATGCCGGATTAGCTCTCAATCGTCAATCTGACCCTTTAACTAAAGGAAAGATGACTTTACCTCAGTTTTTTACTCTCGATTTATTAAATACTAAAAAGACTTTAAAAATGAAGGATATAGCCGGTG
>JAUVUO010000169.1 GCA_030601015.1 Candidatus Omnitrophota bacterium
AAATATTTTCGCCGTTTTTGTTTTGGTACACCGCAATATTATCTTCGCTCCATCCGGATACTGCCTTAATTGAAACATTTTTATTGAAATATTTATTAAAAAACAAATAAATAGGATATTCCCCCAAAGACGTCAAATAAACTTTTTCCCAATTTGTAAAACTTGAACTAAAATCAGGCTGTATAAAATTTCGACCTATTTCGTTTTTTTTTCCTATTTCATATTTTACTATATAGTATTCCGGATGAATAATTTCTTTCATAGATACCGGAAAATTCTTATAAAGTTCGTCTAATTTTGTCCATTCATACCTATGGATAAAATTCCGCACAAAATCTGTGCCATAAACATACATTTCATAAAAAAGGGGAATTCTTAGGTAAGAGTTTTTCTGAACAGTTTTTTCTATTAAGTCAAGGCTCTGTCTTTTAGTTTGAAAACTATCTCCTTTTTTATTCAGTATATATTCCAAAGCAACGGCATAAGATTCGCCCTCGATTAACGCGTTTCGTGTTGTATTCTGATCATAAGTAACATTTTCTCCATTAAAAATGCTGTTTAAATCTATCCGTTTATGCTGAAATGCCCGCACAACTTCACGAAGACAAACATTCTCGGCAATTTCTTCTTCCAGCCAATCCCCAATAAATATTTTTTTCTTTTCGGCATCGTAAAAACTTGATTTTAATAAGAACTCGGCATTTGAAATCAAATCTTTATACTCAGCATCTTTTGGAATAATATTTAACCACTTAAATATTTCTCCTTCATATTGTATTTTTTTTAAATTGTATTTTTTTTCCAAATTCTTAGCAATGACTTCCTTTATTTTTTTTCTATTCTCGAACTCAACACTAACTTCAGACAAAGCATCCGCGTCCCATCCTCTCACTCTTGAGACATACTCAATTAATTTTTCAAATATGTCTTCAAAATATCTTTCCTTTAATTTTAAATTTTTGGCAATATCCTCAGGAATACTAAATTTTTCTCCTTTATTATAATTTTTATACTGAACAATCTGTAAAAAATCTAACCCTTCTAATTTTCCCGATAATCTTAAATCAATAGGTAACAATGTATTTTTATCAACACAAATCTTGCCCTCTATATATCCGTAAGAGTACCATTTCTTTATAATTTCAGAATCTATTTTGTAGCTTATTGTAAACGAATCAGTATCCCCTTTTTTACTATAGCCTCTAAAATTAAAACTTTCAGGATCTATCGCTTCAAAATTTATTAAAAATAAATTTTTTAGAAACCGGTATTTTAACTTTTTACCGCTATCATTATCATTAAGGATACCTCCTTTTTCCCATTGTTTTGTTGTGTCTCTCCATATAAAAGAAATACCTCTAATATAGTACTGCTGAACCCAATTCGACGATGAAAAAGACCGGCCGGAAGGATTAATCTTAGAAAAACTTAACTGCCCTTCCAGCTTATAATTATCTTTTTCTCTTATTAAATTTTTAAACTTTAATGTTTCTCTATACTCCGGCGATTGAATCCATGATTCAGCAAAAATATCCACAGAATCAATTTTATTAAATGAATCTACTATATCCTCCACCGTTGAATAGACAGACTCTTGTTCCTCAATATTAATACCGGTAGCCTTTTCTATTTTACAGAAAAAAATAACCACACATAAAAACAAACAAGCTAAATGAAATTTAACCATATTTGGCCTATAATTTTTCATTTTTTTCTACCCTAAAATATTAAAACATTATTTATACCTATTATCAAAACTTTTCCTATTTCAACTGGCCGTTTAAACTACCTATTCGAACCAAATATTTTTTCCCTTGTGAATCCTGCAAAACTATATAATCTTTATTTATACTTACCACTTCTTTATTATCAATAAACGTTCTTTCCTTTATAATACGGCCGTTAACCACAGCATAAGATTTCCCTGGAGAAAAAAAAACCGCTGTTAATTTTAAATTATCCAAAACTTCCATTTTTTCAACTGATTTTCCCTCTCTATCTTCCGATTCCTCTTTTTCCCCTAAAAAAGGATTCCTATCTATCTCACCTAAAACCAATCCTTCCATCACCTTTTCGTTTTCTAATTGTTCCTTTCCATCCTGAAAAGATTGTCCTTCGTCAAAAGAGCTCTTTAGATTAGATGAAATTATTTCTATATCCGCTCCGCCGCAACCTGTTACTAACAAAATAATTAAAATAATACCTATTGATATTCCCCTAATTCTAATCATATTCTACCTAATATTTTTTTTAACTCTTTAACCTCTTCATGAGTATATTGCCTCCATTTATTTATCAAATTTCTCATGGGCTTAGGAAATATACCTTTTCTTTCATAACGAAAAAGGGTTTGTTTAGATATCCCTAAAATTTCAGCAACGTCTTGAGGATTAAAATATTGTTTTCCCATATTTCTATTTTAATAGTCCCTAATACTATTTGATACTACTTGACCCTATTTGTCTATATTTCCTATTTAAATAGCTTTTGACTTCTTCGTCAAGAAATTTTATTCCTAAAATTCTAAAAATTCCTCTATATAGTCTACTCTTGCAGGCATATACTATATGTGCAATTAATAAATCTTTATTTTCTATATAAATTATATAATCTCCCTTTTTAGCGGCTCTTCAATTTAAAAGATGATACATAAACAAGCACCAATACTATCATTGAACAGCGACAAATATTATTGAAAATGACCTACCCTCCTGAACAACATCTAATCCCCCTCGACTCCCTTTGGCCTCTCAGGGGCAATTCGGCTGCAATTTTTTCCTTCAAAAAAGATTAAGTCTCATTGATTAAAAATTTTTAGGGGTTTGGGGTGTTTTTTTGTTAAAAAATATTTTAGAATAAAAAAATGCTGAATCTTTTGAAGAGCATCTATTACAAATCAATTAAGTAACTGTTATTAAATGGGCAATCCTTGATTATAAAAATTGAAAACATTAATTTTTTTATCGCTGAAATCAGGCGCTTTTGCTCACCATTAAAACGATTAAGAGATGTTGTAATAAAAAATAACGCTCTTATAAGTATAAAAATTTTGGTTAAGGCCTAATCATCTCTGTTAGTAATATCATCATTTCCTTCAATGCCGTCAGCACCTAAAGAATACAAATCATATTCATTGCCTGCACTACCCACATATTTATACTCATAGGGATTACCCCAGGGGTCCATAGGTTTTTTTCTAATATATGGCCCGTTCCAATTTTTTGCTTCAGGATGCCCCGAAGGTTTAGTTAGAAGAGCATTTAATCCCTGAACTGTACTAGGAAACCTTCCGTTATCCAATTCATAAAGATCCAAAGCTGAGGGTATATTTGAGGTAACATCTGTTTTAGCTATAGAAATTCTTGCCTGCATTGCCCTGCCGGTAAGCCTCGGAAGTACCATTGCACCTAAAGCGGCAATAATAATAACCACCAATAAAATTTCCACTAAGGTAAACCCATACTTTCTTTTCATAATAGCCCTCCCCCTTATTACATCGTAGTATTGTCAGAAATATCTTCTATATTTTTATATAACTCTTTGTATTTTAAAAGATTTTAAGGGAATTTATTCGCCTCCCCTAAAAATATAAACAAATAAAATATTCACCACAGAGAGCACAGAGTTCACAGAGAAAAACTAAAGCATAAATCGTTCTATTCCGTTTCTCAATAATTTTACATTAAAATTAATAAGCAAACCGACTTTTATCTTGACTAATTTTATATACGTTAGAAGCTGGACTTTATCAACCTCTCTATGATAACTTTTTTCATTAATTCATTAATCTTCACTCTGTGTCCTCTGTGAGCTCTGTGGTAAATTCTTTCATTTTACTTTTGACACTACCTACATCGTATATTTACGAAA
>JAUVUO010000057.1 GCA_030601015.1 Candidatus Omnitrophota bacterium
TGACTAGTGGCACCATTTTTATTCGAATAAATAATATTTAAAATTTTGTTACTAATATATTGAAATATAATTAAAAGAGGCATTGTTATAGCAGGTTTTTTATATCTAACTTGCCAATCATCTTCTGGGCCTGCTCTGTTCAAGCCTAATTTAGCTATTAAGTCTGTGAATTTTTTATCCCTTTTAATAATTCTACTTAAAACATTAATATATAAACTACCCGCTTTTTCCTTTTTCCTTTTTCCTTCTCCCTTTATTTCCTTTCCACCATCCTGAGTTCGTTCTTCCTGATTAAAATTCTTTGGAATAATTTCACCTAAATTATCATACAAAACATTAAAATAATTTTGTATATTATTTGTTATCACAAAAAGCTTTTGTTCAGTCGTACTAAGACAATCTAACATTTCAGATAAAATATCATATTTACCTGCAACATCAAGCATCTCATCCCAACCCTCAAAACCATAATTACTTTTAGCAATTATATCCAGCCTATTTCCTACCTTTAACCAATTCTGAACTTTTCCATAAATTTTAGAACCAATTACTTTATCTTGCAATTCGCTCCATCCTTTAACGTCTTCGGCTCTATTAAAATTTATGTCACTAGATACTTTTATACCATTAAAATCTCTACCTGTTATTTCCGCATAAATACACTCTGTATACTCTTCTAAAATATTAAGTCTATAATTTAAAAACAATAATATATCTCTCGCTTCTTTACCCGTATATCCGGCAGTTTTAACTAACCTTGAAAATTTTCTTCTCATTAATTGAAATTCTTTAATAGCTTTTTTAATTTCTACAACACTATACCCTTCATATTTCATCTCTTGCGGCAAAAGCCCTTTAGCTTTAGTAATTTTATTAATATGATCATAATAACCGCTAATAAAATCATTTATATGAATAGTGCTATCAAAAGAAACATCATTATCAAAATAAACCGGAACACCTGAGACTAAAGCTAAGTTATCTTCATGTGAATCATATCGGCCTATCAATACACTAAAAACATGCATCCAGCTTCGAGAAATCACCGCATCTTTATGTATCAACTCATCTACTTTATAATCCTGTACTATTCTTACTAAGAAATATCCTTCTTCACTTGTTCCTATTCCATCAAGGCCTATTGTCTCCTCCTTGCTGATGGTTCTAACTTCCGCAAGGTTAACCCTTCCTTTACCTATCAGATAAGCTAAAATTTCTCTTTTGTAATAATCTTTATCTTTGTGTCTGCCTAATCCTTTATTCTCAATTAACCGTTTCACAATAAATAATTGTTTATTGCTCATATCTCTTACTACCGGGAATCTTCCTGGAATAACCTCTTCACCAAATCGAGATTCAAAGATTTTCTCACCCCAGTTCTCATAATAATGTCTTTTCCCTCCATCTCTATCCGCTCTTAGCTTTTTTCCCCTGCCGCCACACACCCCTCCCTTAGTTAACAAATTGAGATACGATGTTATAAACATCATAGGTCGGGCTCTTATGGATGAATTGGCCTGCCAAATCCATAACTCTTTCGGATAAAACCTGGTTGATAATCTGCCACCCATTTTTGTTATGAGTTTTAACAAGTTTGTTGTCATATATACAATAGAGATAGATTCTGTCGTTTTCGTCGCGACAGGAGAGGTAAATGATTTTTTCAGCTTTTGATACCAAGATATGATTAACTGTAAGATTATTTGATACCATTTTGCACCTCCTTTTTTACCATTAATATTATTAAAATTAAAACCTGCAGAAGCCCTATGGGGGGTACCTAATAAAGCCTCTACAGGCATATATATAAAATCCCGGTTAAAAATCGAGGCCTTACCGTGGCTGGCGGCTGTTTCATCAACATTTACCGGGGTAATATTTTGAGGTATATTAATTAAAAATAATAGATATAATAAGGCTGGTAGCTGGTGAATCTGCGGCTTTGTAACTGATAATTTTATTATTTTATAATTAACAGGAGGAGAAATGATTTGCATTGCAAGCCAATTCATAAACTCATTTATAAAATCACCGTTTTTAGATACGCCTGAGTTTAAACTTGTTTTGGGTTCTATTCTTATGTAGTCATCCCTTTTAGAAAAAGGAATCCGTAAATAATTTTCACCATCTTTGCTACTAAGACTAGTTAACCCAAAAAATAACACAATAGGTAAAGGATAAGGCAAATTCAAAGGCATATTTGTATTCATTCCGTTTCCTCCATCTGCTTCATGAGCTATAGGCTTCAGCTTCAACCCTTGGCCCTTTTGACCTCTTCTCTTTATCCGCTCCGAAGCTAAAAGCAGGCCGGCTATTGTTATAAAAAGTTTAAACCCGGATATTTCATTTATTACCTCTTCTTGAATTTCAATTGGTATTACCGTTTCATTCACAGTTACGGCTTCCTCTTCCAATTTATTCTGTTTATAAATAAATTTTTCTGTTAACGAAATATCTTCTATGTATCTATCTTCCTTAATACTTTTTTGATAAACTTCTGCTTCAAAATAATCCACTTTAGCTACATCAAACTCATTGTTAAATGAAACCATCGGTGAACCCGTGTCAACGATAGGTGCATAAATATTTTCACCCCCTGCTTGCGGAAAAACGCGTCTTAACATATTGGCTATATTATCAGCATCACTTCCTCCTTTACCGGTACTACAGCTAGATGAAATAACTGCTCCACCGTTTTCTAAAGAACTACCTATTCTTTGCTTCATTTCTAATTCATCTGTAAAATCTAACATAGCCAATTCCCGATTTTTGGAAAAAATATCAGAAGCATCCTTTCCAAAAGAAACAGAATGCATTGACCCATGTCCTGCAATAATTAACACTCGAGTTTTTTGAAATTTCGTGGCATCTTCTACTGCTGCATACATCTCCTCATCAGTACCTACTTCATAATACATCACCCTGTATCCTTGTCTTAAAAAATTGCTGTCTGTTTTCAAAAAAGAATGACTAAATCCAGTATTCCAATCATCTTCTGGAAAAATAAATACAGCCAACGGCCGGCCATCGTTTTCATTATTAACTCGATTATGAAGAATCTCTGACAAATCATCTAAAGATGAAAACCTCTCCGGCCAAACGATATCTTCAGGAACAGAGTACCTCTCAATATTAAAAAGTATACTGTAAGCTTCTAACAACCTTGATTTAGCTTCTGAATTTCCTTCTCTTGCAAAAAAACCTAAAACATAAAGAGCATAACTTTTAGAAATTTCACTAGTTTCATCTAAAATGATATCCTCAGAATTAAAAATTAACTTATTAATTTCTTTACCAGCCAATTCATTACCTTCCCTATCAGCTATACTTAACCCTTCTAATACAAAACCTATCTCTTCTACAGGAAATATCTCGGTAAAAGCAATTTCACTTATAAAAGGAACAATGTCACATATTACAGCTTTAGCTTCTTCATTTCCACCTCTAGAAAGCACTACAAGGGCCTAAACACTTTGTCGCTGTAAAAACGCTTGAGGGGCATCTTCCTGTATAATATCTCTGAGTAAAGGAACCATTTTACTCAATTTCTCTTTTGCTTCTAAATTACCCCACCTAATAGCACTATCTAATAAAGAAGAAAGGGTATAGTCTCTTAACTGTTTAGAAACCTCGGAACTATTAATTATTTCTTCTAGAGCATCTAATGCTTCTTCATTTCCATCTCTGGAAAGGACCGCAAGCCCATCAATACTTCTTGTCTGTAAATACGTTTCAGAGCCATCTTCCCGTATAATATCTCTGAGCAAAGGAACCATTTTACTCAATTTCTCTTTTGCTTCTTCATTGCCATTTATAGCACTGTTTAATAAAGAAGAAAGGGCATTATCTCTTAAAGGTTTAGGAACCTCAAAACTATTAATTATTTCTTCTAAAGCATCTAGAGCTGCTCCCTTTTCTTCTCCAATAAATAATGCAGTATCTAATTGGGAAATAGCCCAACGTTTTGTATCCTCTGAAAATTGAAGGCTAAAAACAACTTGTTTAAAAGTATTAATCGCGATTTCATTACCGTCATTAGCCAGAGGCGAAAATTGGGTTAAAATTAAATCTACCAAATCCTCTGAAACTCCTTGAACAAAACAAATTTCATTCAAAATACCAACAGCTTCCTTATCCCCTTGAGAAGCTTTTAGTCCTAAATATTTAATGATTTCTTGTCTCAAACTATCTGTTGACTCATTATCTTTAAAAATATCTTTAAACTCAGGATCTATCTCATCAATTACGTCTTGAGCCGCATGATTGCCCGCGTTACCAGCTTCAAGCAATGCTTGAATAACAGTTAAATATATTTCTTCAGAAAGACTAGAATCATAAGCTAAGTGTTCTAAAGTTTTAACTGCCGTATCATCTCCTTCAACCGAAAGGACTCCTAAAGCTTCAATAACAACAGTTATTGAAGCATCTGACACCCGATTATTTAAAGCAATTGATTGAATATCTAATGAAAATTCCATTAATATAACTTTAGCATCATTATCACCTTCTTTATAAGCATCAATCAAAACAGAAACAGCGGTAATTTTTAACTCATCAGGAACCGTATTGCTGGAAATTATATTTCTTAGAACCTGATCAGATGGTTCGACTCCGTAAAGAAAAGCATATCTTAAACTATCAATAGCTCCCTTTTTAGAATCAAGGTTATAGTCTTTCTCAAAAACAATTCGCTCTAAACTATTAACAACATCTTTTCCTTCTTTATCTAAATTATTTGTAGTAGTTAAAATATAAAATACATTTCTTTTAGACTGTTTTGGAGAGTCTAAATCCTTAGCTAATATTTTAATGCAATCTATAGCCTCCTGATTTCCCAATTCAGCAAAGTCCTTCAAAACCCAAAGTACCCAAGTTTTTACTTCATCAGAAGAATTTTCATCTAAAACAACTTTTTTGGGTATAAAAACAAATTCGTCTATATCCGCGTCAGATGCCTTAAGTAAAGGAAAAGATTCTTTCAAACCAAAAAACGCTATTTGTTTTAAATCATCAGGAATATCTGATTCAAATGCTGTTTTTTCTAAAACAATAAATGTTTCTTTATCTCTAGAAGTTGTTAAAGCCTTAATCGAAGACCCCTTTAAATTTTCAGGAATATCCGCGTTAAAAAGAAGCCCTTCTAAAATAATTGCTCTTTCTGAATCTCCTTCAAAAACTTTATCTCCTAAACCAGTAATAGCATAAACCTTATAAGCATCTGAATATTGTTTAGACAATTCAACATCATTAAAGTTTCTAACTACCTCTTTTAATTCTTCTTTAGCTATAGGATCATTCTTTTGGGCTTCACTGATTAACATTTTAAGAGCTTTTTCTTCTAAAGTATCATCCTCATTAATAGAAAAAATATCGTATTTCTTTTCATCCCCACTATGATCTTCAGACTTTAGCTCCAGGCTACCCTCTCTATCATCAAGGATATCTTCAGTATTAATTTCTCCTAAAAGGTTTTCTTTGCCAAATGTCAAAGGAGATACTATACCTGATGATTTAATAACTTCTTTTTGTATCTCTAATCTTTCCTCATAAACTTCATTCCACCAGCGATTCAAACTCTCTTCTCCTCCTAAATGATGATAAACTTTCCCTGAAAAAGAAGTCCCCATTTGCTGTTCTACTGTTGTAACCACATCATTACCCCAGCTTAAAGCGTTGATTTCAAAGGCTTTCACTATCAGGCTTATTACAGGTATATAGCTTCCAAAATAAACCATTAACCCTATTTCTCCCGCCAACACAAACAAACTCCAACTGCTCTTTGATGAAGACAATAATTGTTGTGAATAAAAATTAGCCCAAAATTCATTATTTCTATTTATATAAATAACTGCCGCAACAGCAGCAATAAATAAAGATATAAAAGGTGAAGTGAATACTGTTATGGCTATTGCTGCTAAAGTTGCGAATGACACTATTTTATACGCGGCAACAATTCCATACTTTTTATATTTATAAGCAAAATAATTTATAGAAGATATCCCTTCTTTTTCTAAATTATCCATTCTGTTTATAGGGCTCCATGCCTTGATTAAAACCTTGCCGATATTATCTACATCCTCTATATTATTTTTAGCCTGTGTTATTAAATAATTTTTAGAAAGTACAGGAGTACTCAATAAATCCAAAAATAAAACAAGAAGGAATATACCTAAGAATGCCTCTAAACTCAAAGCAAATCCTAAAGCGCTTATACTTGCTCCCATTCCAAAAGGTAAACCTGAAAGATAAGTTGCCAAAGAAGCACCTCCAGCCGCTTCGTTAGATATAAGTAAAGGCATTGTTCCACGAACTAAAACATATGAGCCAATTGCTAAAATAATCCTCCATATAAAAAATTCTACTACACTAAATTCTATCGGCACAATAAGAGATAATTTGGCTAATAAAATTCTTATTTGATACTGCAACATATAAAATGGCGCTAAGAGTATCAATTCTGCCTTAAGTGGTTGGACTTTCCACATTACTTGTTTAAGTTCTTCGGCATATTTGGCAGCTCTATTCTCAAATTCAACTCTCTCCTCATAATTATCTGTATTAATAATTCTTTCAAGCTCCTTCTTCTTCAGCCACCGCTCATGAGAATATCTTCCAAAAAAATCTGTAAATATATTAACAAGATACGGCATAAGAAAAGCCAATGTCATACATTCAATAAGAGTAGTTGAAATTGAAACGCTGGGTATAAAGAAAATAAAACCGGCAGCAAATCCGGCCCCAACAAATAATAAGGTAATCAAATATTTAGGGTTTTCTTTATAAAGGCTCAACATTTTACTAAAGCTAAAAGAATTTGCTCTCTTATAATTAGCTTTAATCATGTCAGCAGCAGCTAAAATATTATGGTCGCCGTTTAAACGTCTTCTAATTTTTTTATCCAAATGATAAAAATATTCTAATTTTTTATACGTTTTATATGAATGATAATCTATTTTTAGTAATGAGAAAAAATACATCATTACAAAAAGTATCGGAGTATTTGCGGCCAGCATAGCTGTCATTCCATATTTAATTATTATAAGCGGATATAACGCGGATAACTCTGAAAGAGCAAATAAAGCCGAGGCAAAACCTGCCAAATGGAAAATGACCGGTAAATATTTTTTGTTGAAAAGACTTTTACTGTTTATTTCAGAAGATAATTCAACTCCTCCATCAAAAGCATATTTTTTAAACGCCTCTCTTTTGGCTTTCCACATCTGAACAGATATCTGAATACCTTCGAACCCCCCCCCATCTAACTTATCTATCCCTTATTTCGGCTTCTGAGCTATTAACAATATTTCTCCTTCTTTCTGTCCAAAAGTTTCAACAGTATACTGCCTCACTTCAAAACCAGCTGTTTCAACCAGTTGTTTAATATTATTTTCTATACCCGGAACTTTATTATAAAAATCCCATATTCCAAGCCACCCTTCAGGTTGAGTTATTCTAAAAATTTCATTCATTAAATACTGAAAATGCTGACGGCATTCTTTTTCCAAAAACCCCTGAGAATTGAAACAATAATTACTTGCAATTACCCCTAAAGAAGCGCTTAAAACTGTTATAAAAAAACCTTCTCTCTTTAATTTTGGTAAAATATTTTTTGCTCTGCCAATAATTGTATCTATATGGTGATTATCTTTTTTAGCGGTAATCCCTACAGGATTCATCCCATATTTATGAGCGAAACTAACTATCCCGTTCCCCTTGCCGCTGCAAATGTCTAACAACA
>JAUVUO010000167.1 GCA_030601015.1 Candidatus Omnitrophota bacterium
AATATTTCATCAGGTAAAACAATTATTTCATATTTTGAATAATCTAATTCTAAACATTTTTCCACAGATTCTTTTAAATAGTCATTGCACTTAGCTACGGGAATAATAATAGAGACCATTGGAAATCTTGATGGCTTCTCTTTCGAAGAATCATAATATTTGAGAATATAGAGCCTGTAATAGATTGCAAGCACATCAATTACTACATAACACATATTAAACAAACTCAAGGATTGCCATTTTTGATGCTTGCCTAGTTTAATTGGAACATTTTTAACTTTATAGCCGCGATGTTGGGCTACTATGAAAATTTCAAGATTTAATGCATATTTTTTTGTTATTATGCGCTCAACTATATCTTTTAAAACATCTTTCTTAAACAACAGACAATCAGTATTGACATCTTTAAGATTAAGCTTAAAAAGTTTCTTTAAAAGCCAATAATAGAATGTAGATAGAAACTGCCTAATAGTTGGGTAAGTGATATCTGAATCCGGGTGAAATTTTGATGCTGCAATTATATGAGTTGCATCAGAATCAAACCCTTCAATAAATTTATTAATCTCCTCTTTCTTTAAATCTAATGCCGGATCAATGAAAAAGACCAAATCTCCTGTAGCGAATTGAAACCCCCTTAACAATGTAAAAACTTTGCCTATTTTTGGATCATAATTAACAATTTTTACTTTCTTTAAATCTATTTTACTATTAGAAGCCATCTCCTCTAAATTCAGATTTTCTTCTTCTTTAGTTACTATAATAAACTCATAAAGATACGCTTGCCCGCTTAAAGCCTCATGAATATCGTTCATTTTTAGAAGCATCAATTTCTCTTCAACTGAAAAAGGCATAATAATTGAAATTTTTAGATTATTTTTTTTCATGTTTTTACCATCTTTTTAGATATGCCTTAAGAAAACTCCAGATATAGTTAAAAGGTATTCTTTTTAAATTATCTTTAAATAGTTCTCTATCTGCAATCTTCCTAATATCCTTTTGTACTTTTTTCCTTTTTTCTAAAGTCGCCCCAAAATTAGCTATGTTCCAGCCAATAGATTTCATTATCGCTCTTGCATTGCAAGGTTTTGCGAGAACTAAAAACATTACGCTAATTAGCAAGCATAGGAGTATATGTAGAGGCACAATCAAAACAGCGTTTCCAAAAGACAAATTTTTCAAAAGAGTGCAAATTCTATTTTTAAAAGAGTGATAATCAATGAAGCTTGAATTAAGTTTTAGCGATGTGCCGCTACCTTTATGATAAACGACGGACTTTGGTGAAAATGCTATTTTATGGCCTGACAACCAAACCCTCCAAAAAAAATCAGTTTCTTCAAAATAACAAAAGAAACTAGAATCAAAAAGTTCAGTTTTTTCAATAACTTCCCTTTTAACCGCAAAAGAAACTCCCTTAGGGGAAAAAACTTGTTTTACGTTATCATACTGACCCTTATCTTCTTGAAGATAACCTACATGATAGATAAAACCCGTTCTTGTAAAATATGAACCAAATGTATCATATTTTTTAGGATCATCCATTAATAACAACTTACTAAATGAAACACCAATTTTTTCATCAGATCTAAGGGTTTTTATTAATTCCGCTACAAAATTATTTTCTCCCTCAGTATCATTGTTAATAAATAGTATGTAATCACCTTTTGAAACTTTATAGCCAATATTATTTGCTTCAGCAAAACCAAGATTCTCTTTATTTTTAATTAATCTTACACTCGAATAATTATCTTCAATAAAACCTATGGAATCATCAGTAGAATTATTATCTACTACAATAATTTCATAATTATCTAGTTTTTGGCCTTCTATAGAATCAAGACATTTTTTTAAAAATTCTTTTCCATTAAAATTGATAATTATGATTGATATCATTTTTATACGTTTTTACTTTTCTGCGCTGAAATTCTATTTATAATCATTAAACTTTTTTCAACTGTTGTATTCCAATTGTATTTTCTTGAATCCTCAAGAGCCTTTTGGCAATATTCCAATTTATATTCAGGCTTTTTCAAAAAATACGAACCGATACTTTCAGCAAGAGAATCTATGGTATTTTCTTTTGCGAAAAAACCGTTTACTCCTTCATTTACCGAATCTTTTAGACCAGCTACTCTATAGGTTAGAGCCGGTGTACCCATGGCATTAGCTTCGGTAACGATTAATCCCCAGCCTTCTCTGGCTGAAGTAACTACAATTAGATGCGCCAAGGACATAAGCCTTAATTTATCTTTATTATTTAAATTATGAAAGAACTTTATACCAGGTTCATCTTTAGCGAGTTTGTATAAATATTCCTTATAGGATTTATCTCCATTACCAACTATCCATAACTTCAAATCAGGTTGTTTTGCTCTAGCTAATTTATAAGCCTCGATTATATGATGTACTCTCTTTGATTTTTTTAATCTGCCCACATAAATTAGCGTAGGAGTTTCTTCTTTTTCAGGCAAACTATCAAGAGGCTTAAACTCTATGCCCATAGGTATAATGCTTATTTTATCAGCCTTAAAACCTAAATTGATTAAATCATCTTTGGTACTGTTGGAAATCGTTATCACATCATTATTATTATAACTTTTTATAAAAAAAGGTTCTATTAAATACCCAAGTAATGAAAGGGGAAATACCGACTCATAAAACCAAACTTCTTTAGCCAACTGATTAATATGACAAACCACTTTTTCCTTAGCATAGCAATTTGAAAAAAAAGGTATAGTATTGATTTCATCAATAATTAAATCAAACTTACCCTTGAATTCCTTTTTATAGTATATATATGCTTGCCAATATACGCTAATGGCATTACCGGCTCTTATGACATTGACACCAGCAACGCTTTCTCTTTTTTTGGCTCCTTTAAAAAAACTTGAGAAAAAAGTAATTTCATGGCCGGCAGCCACCCAACCTTTGGCTAATTCGTGGGTTAGAACTTCCGCCCCGCCCGCTCTGGGATTTTTTATGTCTCTCCAGTTGAGTATAAGAATTTTCATTTAATTTTATCGTAATACTTTAAGATATACATACGGTAAAATACCGCCATGGTGTCAAACCAGGTATGCCAGATATCTTTTATTCTTATTCTTCCAAGCTCCCTTTGAAAATGAAGCTTAATGGGAGCCTCAACTATCTTGTAGCCCAAATGATGCGCGTTTACCAATAATTCTAAGTCAAAAGCGTACCTTTTAATTAATACTCTGGGAAAAGTATCCTTAAGAACTTCTCTCTTGAATAACTTTATGCCCGTCTGAGTATCCCTTACCGGTAAACCAAATAACAATCGAATAATATAATAATAGCCATTACTGATTATTTTTCTACGCATAGGGTAATTAACTTCAGACTCCGGATGCCTTTTGGAGCCGATAACTACATCGGCTTCACATTTCTTCAAAACATCAAAAAGCTTTTCAACCTGCTGTGGATGTAAATCTAAATCCGCGTCTAAAAAAACAATGTAATCACCCAGGGTATATCTAAAGGCCTTTTTTAAAGCCCTACCCTTGCCAAAGTTGGTCCGATTTCTTTTAGCGCATATATTTGTGTGATCAGCGGCAAATTCCTTAATTTTATCGTAAGTATCATCTTTAGAGCCATCGTCTATTATTACTATTTCGTAATCACAACCAAACTCATTAAAAGTGCGCATAGTCTCTTTGATGCTGGAGATTATATGCTCTCCTTCATTATACGCGGGCATTATGATAGATATCTTATTCTTAACGTTTCTCATCTATCTCTGGTACCTTCTTTTGCCTAAAAGTAAAAATTAACAACGCCGCGCATATAATTGCACCACTTAGAGCCAGAGTCTGTATCACCATAAAAAGTGATTGTCTGAAAAAATTCAATAAGAGCACATGCATAATAGAGCCGCCTAAGAGCACCCATAAGACTTTAATTCTATGGGCGGCAATATTATAATAAATCAAGATAGTAATTAAAGCGTAAGGGATAAAGGCAAAAACAAAAATCTTTAATAATGCCGGAACCTCAATACTATACGCGCTCTTCAAAACCAAACCTACTAAAAAAT
>JAUVUO010000083.1 GCA_030601015.1 Candidatus Omnitrophota bacterium
ATTGGTAAATTGTGGTTATTAAAAAGGAAGGATACGGATGATATTTTACTTTATGGCCTCTATGTAAAACTTTTATACAGGGCAAGAAGAATAGGTACAGAATTGGTCAAAAAAGCATTGGGAACAATCGGCAAAAAGAAAAGAAACGTCTACATTTTTCTTCCCTCCCGGGACAAGCAACTGCTAAGGTTTTTCAAAGGATTTGGTTTTAATAAATTTTTGTTTAATAAATCTTTTATAAGCCTGTAAGGGCTATAGAGATATCTTAATTTGTAAAGTTTTTTTGTTCTCGGGGCGTAAACAGGCAATTTATAGAATTTGGCAAATTGCTCTTGAGGAATATTTAGGATATATTCTAAAGGCTCTTTTATATTATCATAAAGAAGCAGATGACAGATTATGTAGATATAATAGGGGTTAAAATCTTGAGAGCAAAGGTATGTACATTTACGGATTAATTTATAAATAAGTTTTTTTTGTATTAAAGATATGTTTATTTTGTTAAGATATTTTTCTAAATTTATATCCAGTACTACTGTGGTTTGAGCCAAAAGAAAAAATAAAGAGGCTTGGCATTTCTCTTTCTTTGCGATTTCAAATATATAGTTCCAATTAAGGTTGTTTTTTAAGATAATTCCCATGTCACAGATATATTTAAGGTTAAACATTTTTCCAAAGTGTCTCTGATGGAGCAATAGAGAGAATATAGTATCTTCCTTTGATAGCACATATAATTCTTCGCCGTCCATCTTTACCTTTTTTAGTCTTTTCCATAAGGAAGGCAAGACTACTTTCTTACCCCGTTTAAAATCTAAGCTCCAATGGAGCTCTGCAAGACAGGGAACATACTTATTTCTTTTTAGAAATTCTAAATGATAATGCTCTTTTCTCCAATATTTTTCAGTTGCTCCTAATAAGTATTTTTTATATCCTAAGTTTTCTAAAAGTTCTACTCCTCTATCCAAGTTTTCCTCTTTTATTAACAAATCGATATCTACAATTGGCCTGAATCCGTAGTCTTTATAGAAATGTTCGGAAAAAGATAGCCCTTTAATGGGGATAATCAGGATATTTTCTTTTTTTGCCTTTCTAGTTATCTTTAAAAATTCTTCCCACAAATTTAGATAACGGTGGAAATGGCTATAATAAACATTTTTTAAAAAATTACGGAAATCCTGGGGAAGATTTTTATGATTGTTTTTTAAAATTATATGTAAAAAAGGCGCTAAGTCATGATAGGAAAGTAAACTTTTCAAATATTGCCGGTTTATTTTATTGGCGGAGAGGATTTTTAATATTTCAGGTCTGTATCTTCTTAATACTACCTCCTTGACAATATATTTAAGAAGTTTGCCTGTTTCTTTTTCCATGGATGTAACTCTAAATACTTAGAGGATATACCGATTTTCCTAAGCACTTTTTTGGGCAGTACAGCCCCTTTCTAAAATTCTTATAAGTTTTACTAAACCATATATCTTTAAAAGATTGCTCATATATATTACCGAGAGATTTTTTTTTGGCATAGACACAGCCGATTACATCTCCCTTTATGCCGATAACAGATTGAACATAAGGGATATGGCAAAGATTAACGCCGCGTTTATTTTTATCCCGGCTGAGAATATTTATTTTGTCTACTGAACGTTTTAGCGGTTTTCGGGTTAGTATCTTCAGATAAGCGTTAATATTATTAGGTGTGTCTATATTTTTAAGTATGGTTTTCAAATTTTGAGAAAGAATATATTTTTGCTCAAAGCTCATATTTAAAAACGAGGGTAATTGTGGAGAAAAAATAAGGGGTTTAAATAATATTTTATCTATTTTTAACTCTTTGGCAAGCTTTGCCATTTTAAAAATATTACCGCAGTTTAAGGAAGATATTACATTGGTGATAAAAATTTGAGGGCGCGGGGAATTACTTTTCAACTTTCTTAAATAGTAAAGATTGTCGATTATTTTTTTAAAATCGTTTGCTGTCTTTTGGGGCCGTATTTTCCTGGAAGTTTCTTCATCCGCGCTATGCAGGCTTAAGAGGATCTTTTTAACTTTTATATCTTTGATAAATCTTGCCATTTCTTTATCTAAATAGTAACCGTTGGTCATTATTTCTATTTCTAAACCATTCTCTCTGGCAAAACAAATCATTTCTTTAATGTTTGGATGAAGCAGGGGTTCTCCCTCGCCGCAAATAGATATTATTTTTGTCTTTATACTTTTTAGCTGAAGCGCCAAATCCTTAAAATTTTCAAGCGGGAGTTGTCTAATAATAGAGGGATTTTCTACATGAGAGGAGTGATACCAGCACATTATACAATGCATGTCGCATTCATTAGTAATATCTATAACTGTCTTTAGGGGGCCTACAAATGCTTTTCCTTGAGCTATCATTCCTAAGATACGCAGAAGATTGTAGGGAGATAAAATTTTTTCCTTAACTAAATTTTCTGTTGTCTTTTTAATCCTGATAAAGGAATTCATGGTTTTAGCTTGTTAGCGGCCGGATCAACCGCTCCCCTCAAACCTCAGCGTTAACTCTTTGTAAAGCAGATGAACGCGTGCCGAACTTAGTTGAAATGAAAAAAATTCTGTAAACAGGCTAGCATAGAAACAGAAACGGCGCAAGTAAAAGAAAAAAGTAGACATTATTATTTTTTATTATATAATATTTTCAGGATAAAGGCTATTTAGCAAATTTCAATAGTCGGCGCCTATTTAACTATAGATAAAAATAAAAAGATACAAAAAAGCTGAAGAATTTTTATAGAGAAGTAAAAGTCAAGGGAGATTATTCTATTTTAACGTTTTCTCGTCTTAGTAGAATTAGGAAAAAGCCGATATTTCGTTTTTATATCGATAAGAAAACATATAGAATAGCAAAGGTAAAATTTTTCCATCTTTTAAAAGAAGTAAAGCTTATGGAAAGTTATTTTTTGGAAGAAATGGACTTAGAATCTATAAAATGGAGAGTCCCATCGGATACGGTTAATTTTATAGCCTTTAAAGACGGTTCGATGGAGATAATTACTGAAAAAATTATTTCTGCGGAGGCGGATACTCACAATGTGAGTTACAACCCGCCATATTCTTTTAAGAGCTTAGCCGCTATTTTTTGAAAATGGCCTACTCTGGTTATATTATTCAAACAAAAAAACTCACCAAGGAATATTCTAAAGTTAAAAGCCTATATCCGTTTAGAAGAGACTCTTTTTTAGCTTTGGACAGCCTAAGCATTAATATTAAGAGAGCGGAATTTATTTGTCTCCTGGGTTTAAACGGAGCGGGCAAAACAACATTTCTTAAGATATTATCCGGCATTTTATTATCTACCGGAGGTAAAATATACCTTGAGGGTGAAGAAATTAAAGATATCCAAAGGCTTAAAACAAAGATAGGCCTTTTAAACGGGGATGAAAGGAGTTTTTATTGGCGCCTTACAGCTAAAGAGAATTTAGAGTTTTTTGGCGCTCTTTATAATATTAATTCAAAAGACCTAAAAAAGCGGCTAGAAAAATTATTTTCTTTATTTAAAATAAAGAATCCTGATAAGAGGTTTTGTGAATATTCAAGCGGTTTTAAGCAAAAATTTTTTATTATTGGAACGCTTATGCGTAATCCTGATATTTTGCTTTTAGATGAACCAACAAAAAATTTAGATTATATTTCAAAAGAAAACTTATTGGATTTTATTAAACAAGAATTAGTTATCCGGCAAAAGAAGACTGTTGTAATAAGCACAAATGGTTTAGACAGGTTAGAGGTTTATGATAAATTTTTAATTTTAGATAAAGGAAAAATTAAATCTCAGGGGGGTATAGAGGAAATAAAAAGAACCTCAAGTATATCTAATTTAAATATCAAAGATTTTTTTAAGACACTATGTGGCTGAAGAAAATAGTAGCTTTTATCAAAAGGGATTTTTTAACCTGGAAAAGCTACCGGTTATTGTTTATTTTAAATATATCGGGAGTGTTTATCCCTATATTTATATTTTATTTTATTTCCAAGTTGTTTAACGTGGTGGATTCAGCCCATCTTAAAGAATATGGCGGGGAATACTTTCCCTTTGTCTTTATAGGATTAGTTGTAAATGGATATTTGTTGACTGCTCTTAGAGGATTCTCTTCCAAGATTAGAAGAGAACAGCTATTAGGGACTTTGGAAGCGGTGGTAGCTACTCCTACAACTCCTTTTTTGTTAATTTTAGGATTGATCTCCTGGGATTTTCTTATTAAGTGGGTAAATATTTTGATTTATATTTTGGTAGGCATATTTTTATTTAACCTAAATTTTAATTTAACACAATTTTTGCTGATATTGTTAATTTTAACTTTAGGGGCAGTTTCTTTAAGCGGTTTGGGAATAATTTCAGCAAGTTTTATCCTTTATTTTAAAAAAGGAGATCCAATCGGGTGGTTAGGAGCAACCTTAGCCGGATTTTTAAGCGGAGTTTATTTTCCCGTTGAATTGTTTCCTCCTATTTTGCAAAAAATATCTAATTTTATCCCTTTAACCTATATTTTGCGAGCGCTAAGGCTTTCTTTACTAAAGGGGTATTCTTTTAACCTGCTAAAAAATGAGATTATTGCCTCTGTTTTGTTTTCTCTGATTTTACTGCCCATATCTATAGTAGTTTTTAATTTAGCTTTAAAAAAATCGTTAAAAGAAGGGATGCAGATTTATTAAAACGGTTATCAAGAAAAGTATGTATATTAAAGATTATGAACTTTCAAGAAGAAAAGTATTTTGTTGTTTATTGTTGGAAAATATGTTAAATTATTTAAAGGGAGAGTTTGTAGATAAAGAATTTAAAAATTTAATGGAGAGGACCAATTCCTACTTGCTGTAATGCTGTAGTGTTGTATAGCGGAGGATTAGATTGCAGCTTAACGGCTATTGACTATGCGAAAGTCAACCCTTGCAAAAAAATGGCTAATGGAATATAATGTGAGAAAGGTTTCTCCGGTTTACGATTTGTTTAAAGGGAAGATAGCAAGGAGGCCTAAAGATTATAGGCTAAAATTAGAAGAAAAAGCCCAGGGCAAATGCGATTTCGCTCAGCTTGGTTTTAAATTCAGGGAGAATAATGAAAGTTAAGGATATTTTAGAAAAGAAAATTATTTTAAATAAGGAAATGGCGGCGGCAAGAGAGATAGAAGGGCAGGTCATATTTCTTCATAAAAAAGAGAGAAAGCTTTATGAATTGAACAAAACAGCCGGTTTTATTTGGGAAAAAGCTAATGGCAAAATTTCCATAGAAAAGATTATAAATAGGTTATTGGAGAGATACAAAGAGGCAAACAAGGATAAAATAGAAGAGGACGCGGTTTTTTTTATAAACCTGGCAGTTAAAAAAGAAGTTTTTGTTCTCGTTCAATGAAAATATTATGAAAGCTTCAGAAATTTTCCAGTTTAACTCTTTTGTTATCCAGTGGCATTTTACAGAAAGATGTAACTGGAATTGTAAACATTGCTATAGAGATGAAAATGGGGCAAAAGAGTTATCCTTTAAACAGCTTAAAAGTATTTTTTTTCAATGCCTGGAAGTATTTAAATTTTTTCGTTTAAAACCGAGACATTCTTTTATTAATATAGGGGGAGGGGAGCCTTTTTTAAGAAAAGATTTATTTAGCCTTTTATCGTTATTATCTAAGTATAAAGATTTAATCAATATAGGAATTATGACAAACGGCTCATTTATTACCGAGGAGACAGCTGGAGAGCTAAAAAGGCTTGGGATACGGAGAGTGCAGCTAAGCTTGGAAGGATTAAAACAGACAAATGATAGAATTAGGGGAAAAGGAACGTTTGATAAGATTATAAAAGCTATCAAAATATTAAGAAAATATAATGTATTTACTCGCGTTTCTTTGACTGTAACCCAATTAAATTTAGCCGAAATAGAAGATTTAACTGTTTATCTAAAAGAGATAGGAGTAAACGTTTTGGGATTAAGGAGATTTGTTCCTATAGGCGGCGGAAGACAGCTAAAAGAGTATATGCTTTCTCCTTTACAGCAGAGAGATTTTTATTTAAAGAGATTAGAACTGCAGAAGAAGTTTAATGAAAGGAATAAATTTTTAGTCACCGAGGGCTGTGAGGATGGGATAGAATCTTTGTTAAATG
>JAUVUO010000218.1 GCA_030601015.1 Candidatus Omnitrophota bacterium
CCTGAAATTCCGGACAAAACCGCGCCTTTTAATTTTGGATCCTCCAAATAAGCGCTTATAACTATAATCGGCAAGTCTTTATTGAATTTTCGAATTTCGTTGTAAGTTTCTATTCCATCCATTCCAGGCATATGCAGATCCAAAAAAGCAATATCCGGACTCTTCTCTTTTACGATTTTAATCGCGCTCTTACCACTATCCGCGTGTAAAACTGAATAACCTTTTGACTTAAGCCAAAACTCCATTAAATGCCGAAAATCCTCTTCATCATCAATTAGAAGAACCTTAACACTTTCATTCATACTTTTTACCTCCGCTATTTTCTTGAATTAAAAAACATCTTCTATTTATATCTATTCTATTAATTTTTATCGATAAGGTAAAGTAAAAATAAATTCCGACCCCTTTCCCTTTTCACTTTCAACCCATATTCTACCGCCGTGCAATTCAACTATCTCTTTAGCTACTGAAAGGCCTATGCCTGTCCCGCTTATGTCAGCCGGAGTCTTCTCCCCAATCTGATAAAATTTATCAAATGCTTTATTCAGTTTGTCTTGTTCTATCCCAATACCCGTATCCTTAACACTAATTTCAAACTCCCTTTTTGATTCAACAAAACTAACTATAACCCTAATACTTCCTTCCAAAGGAGTAAACTTGATAGAATTACTCAAAAGGTTATTTAAAACTTGTATTATACGGCTGTCATCCATATAAACTTTAGGTAAATTATCCTGTATTTCTATATAAATCTTAATATTTTTTGTGCCGGCCCAAGGATTTACAGTCTCTACAGATTCGTTAACTATATCTTCTATCTTATGGGCCTTACATTTAATCTGCATTTGGCCTCCTTCCAATTTAGCTAAATCCAAAAGATCATCTATTAAGA
Organism: Candidatus Omnitrophota bacterium; assembly: GCA_030601015.1. Lineage (GTDB taxonomy): Bacteria > Omnitrophota > Gorgyraeia > Duberdicusellales > 4484-171 > JAGLSE01. Next base: position 893 of record JAUVUO010000218.1, read on the forward strand.
CTCGCAATCTTTTCAAATTTCGCGCCGCAAGAGAAAGAAATTGCTCTTGTGTTTCTGAAATATTACCTGCTTTTTTGTTGAAAAGTATATCTATAGATTTCTGAATAGCTATCAACGGTGTGCGTAATTCATGAGTAACATTAGCAACAAATTGAGATTTCATTCTATCAAGTTCTCTTTGCTTAGTAACATCACTCAAAACGGATACCATACCGATAGTCTGTCCATCTTCATTTTCAATTACCGCACTGCTCGCTTTAAGTATTTTCCTTGTTTCGTCGCCTTCACCGATAACTTCTATATCTTGATCAGAACCAGTCTCACCCTTAAACAATGAAATCACTTGCTCTTCTCTTATATTGTCTGATATTGACTTACCAACTTTATCTTTTTTTGAAGTAGCCAAAAGTTTTTCCGCGGCAGGATTTAACATTAAAACATTACCTTTAACATCTACAACAACTACCCCTTCAGAGACACTCCTTAGAACCGACTCTGTTTTTCTCTTATCATTAAGAACCTTATTGTATGTTTTCCAAGCAATATCTTCACTTTTAACCTTTTCATTAATTATTTTTTCATATTTTTTGGTTAATGAATTAGTACTAGAATTCACTTTTTCATCTATTTGTTTATTAAGAACCATTGTAAGTTTCTCAGTGATTTCCTTCTGTTTTTCCTTAGAATCAACTAATCCTTTTATTTCTTTATCTAGCACCCCACTCAAAAACTCATCTGAGGAATCATCGGCCGAATCTCTGATAATCATTTTACTCTGATTATCTTCTATTTTCACATGTCCGGTCATTTTGGCTAAACGAATCAAAACAAATGCCGATATTATACTGATAGCTATTGTAATTATATATACAAAAGGCATATTTGACTCCTTATGGCGCTGTCGCGAAATGCAGCATCGCCTTTATATATTTGGATATTATCACATAACCAATATCTATTCAATATATTTAAAATTAGGGTTTTGAGCTAAATACTCATAAAATAAACTGCCCTCGACGATTAAACCCAATTCATTGCAACTAAAATTATTCAATAAATATTTCCAGTACGGGTTGGCGTCGATAAAATTTTAAGGGCCGTTGAATATGAAATTCATTTCACCCTTGAGGATGTCTTAAAGAAAGAACAAAACTGGATGTTATTTGAACTATTATAAATTTTTTAAAAAACTTTTATTTACTTTTCTTAATTTTTATTTTATTCATGTCTTAATTTCCTTTCTTAACTATTTCTTTATCTGTGTTATCTTTTGTAATTGGCAGAATCACAACAACCTCAGTCCCTTGTTTTTTTATACTGCTTATATCTAATTCACCTCCATGCATCAATACTATCTGCCGGCACAAAGGAAGCCCAAGGCCTATTCCCCTAATTTTCTTAGTAAAAAAAGGCTCAAATATCCGGTCTAAATCTTCAGGATCAATTCCTACCCCATTATCTTTAAATACTACTTTAAGGATATTATTTCCTCTCTGATAATCACCTTTACATTCAATCGTCCCTCTTTTATCCAACAAAGACTGGAAAGCATTATCCAGTATATTAGTAAAAAGTTCCACCATCTGAATTCTATCGGCATAAATAAAATCTCCTTCTTTGCAATTAAAGTCAACCTTAACCTGAGCATCCAAATCTTTATACTTACCCCTTATTAAAGTTAAACATTCATTTACAACTTCTTTACAACTTATTTTCTTAAATAACGGTGTTTTAAGACATGAATAATCTAAAATATTTTTTATAATAAGGTCACTTTCGAGAACCATCTTATTAATAGTATCAAGATGCCTTTTGATATCTATATTTTTTACCCTATGGTTAATATTATAAACAGCTATTCTTATAACCCCCAAAGGATTCCTTAATTCATGAGCTATAGTTGCTCCAAATTTCCCTAAATCAGAAAGCCGTTTTGCCGTATCAAGCTTTCTTTGAACCTTCATTAACTCATCAGTCCTTTCCATAACAGCCTTTTCTAACCATTCTTTGCGATC
>JAUVUO010000149.1 GCA_030601015.1 Candidatus Omnitrophota bacterium
GCCGGCTTAGGTAAAAGCATCTTTGATTTTATATTGATTAAATTTGCCGTCATTAGTAAATATTCTGCCGCAATATTTATATCTAACAATTCCATTAATTCCAAATACTTAAGGTATTGGCCTACAACATTAGCGATGGGAATATCATAAACATTAAGATGCTCTTTTTTAATTAAATATATAAGCAAATCTAACGGCCCTTCAAAAATATCAAGTCTAAGCTTCATTAGTTTATATATTCCTCAATTATAGTTTAAGAGCTTCTCGTGTTTCATTTATGGTTTGAATAGCAATACTCTTAGCATTTTTTCTTCCTTTTTCTAAAATATCTTCTATATAATTTTTCTTTTTAAGTATTTTCTCTTTTTTTTCTCTTATAGGCGCGATAAATTCTTTTAAAATATCAGACAACATTTTTTTGCAATCCCGGCACCCTTTTTTAGCATTCACACACCAATCACGTACTTCATCTTTATACTCTTCTTTAAAAATCAAATAAGAAGAAAAAACATTACATACTTCCGGACGGCCGGGATCATTCCTTCTTTTTCTTTCAGGGTCCGTAAACATTGATAAGACTTTCATCTCAAGAGTTTGATCATCCTCATCTAAAGCAATATAATTTTTATAACTTTTACTCATTTTCCTTCCATCAATACCTAAAAACCGCGGAATATCGGTAAGTACCGGCTTTGGCTCAATAAAAATTTCAGTTTTCGAAATTAAATGAAATTTTCTTACTATTTCTCTACACAATTCTAAATGAGGAAGCTGGTCCTCTCCAACAGGAACCTTATGGGCCTTATATAAAAGTATATCTGCGGCTTGAAGAACAGGGTATCCGAGGAAAGCATAAGTATTTACTTCTTTATCCTTTAACTGTTGAACTTGGTCCTTATATGTCGGACATCTAAATAACCAACCCAAGGGAACCATTACTGAAAGAATCATTAATAACTCTAAATGCTCAGGAACTTGTGACTGAATAAATATATCCGATTTATCAGGGTCAATACCGCAACTAAGCCAATCCGCGACATTATCTATAGCAAATCCCTTTATCTCACCGGAATTTTTATATTCACTCATAAGAGCGTGCCAATCCGCAACCATAAATAAACAATTGTATTCTTCCTGCAATTTAATCCAATTAGATAAAGCTCCAACCCAATGGCCTAGATGCAATTGGCCGGTCGGCCTCATACCACTTAAAATTGTTTTCATTTTCATTTATTAATTTAATTAAATTTAATATTTAAACACTATTTCAATCGACGGGTAATCACTTCTTCATGAAATATGTCTATAACATCATTTTCCTGAAGTTTATTGTACCCGATACCAACACCGCATTCTATTCCTTCTATCACTTCTTTCACATCATCTTTAAATCTTTTTAAAGTTACAATCTTAGACTTAAAAATAACTTCATTATCTCTGGACAATTGACATGTTTCTCCTCTTATAACTTTTCCTTTATCGACAATACATCCTGCAATTATTCCGGATTTTGACAATTTAAATATTGTTTTCACTTTTGCTCTTCCTACAAAAGTACGTTTTACTTGCGGGGCAAGTAATCCTTCTAAAGCGGCTTTAACATCATCTATTAATTCATATACTATCTGATATGACCTGGTTTCAAGACCTTTCTTTCGGGATAATTCCCTTACCTTAGCATCCATTGTTACCTTAAAACCAACAACTATCGAATCCGTAACTTCCGCTAAAAGAATATCGGAAGAATTTACCGAACCTACACCTTTATGAACTATATTTAATTCTACTTCGTGTGAATCTATTTTCCGTAAAGCAGTTTCCACCGCCTCCAAAGTTCCTCCAACATCTGCCTTTAATACAACATTCAACTTTTTAACTTTATCTTCTATGGCCTTTGCGCATAAATCTTCTAACTTAAGATGAACTACGGGAGCAAATTTTTCTTTTTTAATTTTTTCTATTCTTTTTGCTATAATAGCTTTAGCGCTCTTTTCATTTGATACTACCCACAGTGGTTCTCCGGGATTGGGTACTCCGTTTAACCCCAAAATTTCTACTGGAAATGATGGTGAAGCGGATTTTACAATACCCCCAATATCATTAGTCATTGCTTTGATTCTCCCTAAGAAATGACCGCAAACACACCAATCTCCTACCTTAAGCCTTCCTTCTCTTACAAGAATACTAGCTAACGCGCCTTTTCCTTTAGACAGCCTGGCTTCAATGATAACTCCAGTTGCCGGCCTTTCATAATCAGCTTTTAATTCTAACATTTCGGCATGAAGAATTATTAACTCTAAAAGTTCATCAATTCCTTGGCCTGTTGTAGCTGAAACTCCAACCGTACTGGTTTGGCCGCCCCAATCTTCGGGAACCAAATCTATTTTTGAAAGTTGTTGTTTTACCATATCAGCATTAGCATTCGCTTTATCCATCTTATTTATCGCAACTATTATAGATCCGCCGGCAGCTTTCGCATGGTCGATAGCCTCTATGGTTTGAGGCTTCACCCCATCATCCGCCGCGATTACAATCACAATAATATCTGTAACCTCAGCCCCTCTGGCCCTCATTGCAGTAAATGTTTCATGCCCGGGAGTATCTAAAAATGTAATTGCTCCTTTGTCGGAAATAACTTGATAGGCTCCAATATGTTGAGTAATCCCTCCTGTTTCTTTATCAACTATTTTACTTTTTCTTATATAATCCAGTATACTAGTTTTACCATGATCGATATGCCCCATAAAGGTAACTATAGGAGCTCTTTTTTGTAAATTTTTTGGCTCAATTTGCTGGATTTCTTCTTCTTTTGAAAGTTTTTGTTTTAAAGTTATCTTATAACTATATGCTATATTTGAAGCCATCTCCTGATTAATGGTTTGGTTTATTGCAATCAACTTTCTCTGTTTCATTAAATCTGTTATTACTTCTGAAGGTTTTTTGTTTAATTTAACCGCTAATTCTTTTAAAGTTATAGGGAAATCTACTTCTATAACATTTTGTTCTATCTCTTTTCTTTTTATCTCTTCTATCTCATGTTTAATTATTTCAGCAGTTTCTTGATCTACACTGGACATATGATTCTTTACAGAAAAATTTAGATCTTTGAGTTTATCTAATAACTCTTTACTATCTATCCCCAAATTTTTTGCTAACTCATAAATTCTCATACTCAATTATCTCCTTTTTCCTAATATCATTCTCTTAATCAAAAAAATCATGCATATCTATTGTATTAAAGTTGCTGTGATTATTAACTTACTTCTAAATTTATTTTTCTGCGGATTCAGTATTATCTTCTACCTTAGATTCTTCATCCTTATTAATCTCCGGTTTTAACTGCATAGTCTTTTGAAACCTTATTTCTGCCTGTTTTTTTAACTCTTCTTTGGCTTCTTGAATTATATTTTCCGCTTTCTTTTTGCCAATCCCTTTAAGGTTAGATAAATCTTTTCCATTCGCGTCGCTTAAAAAATTTAAATTACCAAAACCGGATTCTACCAACGTTTCAGAAACTTTCTTACCTACACTCTTCAATTTCAATAAAACCTTCATGCTGTCTTCCATACTTTCTTTTGAACGAACATCTATATCCCAACCTACCAATTTTGAAGCAAGCCGAACATTTTGTCCCCTTTTGCCAATAGAAAGAGAAAGTTGGTCTGCGGCGACCAAAACTTTAGCTTTTTTATTCTCTCTATCCAAATCTATCATAGAAATAATTGCCGGAGAAAGGGCGGCTTTTATGAATTCCTTGATATCATCGCTCCATCTGACAATATCAATTTTTTCGCCTCTTAATTCTTCTATAATACTTTTTACTCTTGACCCCCTTATCCCCACACAAGATCCGACGCAGTCAACCTTATCATCCTTTGAAAATACTGCTATCTTAGTTCTTTCGCCAGCACTGCGAGCTATACATTTTATTTCCACAACGCCTTGTCCAATTTCAGGCACTTCAAGATTAAACATTTTTTTTACTAAACCTTCATGTTTTCTTGAAAGAATAATCTGAACACCTTTTTCTTTTTTCACCTCATAAACATAAGCTTTAACTCGTTCTCCAATTCTAAACTTATCTAAGGAAGAAAGAAAAGAATTAGGAATTATCCCTTCGGCTCTTCCCATAAGATCTATTACCACCGCTTTTTTTTCAAATCGATAGACCAACCCTCCAACTATATCACCAACTCTGGAACTATAATCATTATAAATATTATCCTTCTCAGCTTCTCTTATTTTTTGAATTATTACTTGTCTTGCCGTCTGAGCAGCTATACGGCCAAAATCTTCCGAAACTACTTCTTTACCACCTATATAAACATGTATATCACCTTTAGCCGCATCAATTTCAACTTTAACTTCCTCTTCATCAGA
>JAUVUO010000078.1 GCA_030601015.1 Candidatus Omnitrophota bacterium
CCGACTTTATTTGGCCCCAATATGGATAATTTTAGAGAAATAGAAGAAGTTGTATTGAAAGAAGGTGTTGCGCTAAAAATGGCTGACATTAACGAGTTTAAAGAAACTCTTACGGAATTGATTCAAAATGAGGAATTACGTAAAAGTTATAGTAACAAATGTCTTAGTTTTTTAGAGCACGGGAAAGAAGGCTTGGAGAAGAATTTTCAGTTAATTTCAAATAGTATTAGTGCAGCCAGACAAAAAAAATGTTAACAGAGTATTAAATTTTTTAATATGCTAAAACTCAAAATATGGTACTTGGCCTTCATAGAAAGAGATAAAAAAAATATTTTCGAATTATTGTTGTATTGGTCTCTATGTTTGCTTTCTATAGTTTATGGGCTGGTTGTTGGACTCAGAAATTTTTTTTATGATAAGCAGATACTGCCTTCTTTTTCCACTAATTCAAAAGTTATAAGTATCGGAAATATTTCCTGGTCCGGTTCAGGGAAAACCCCCTTAAGTATTTGGCTTTATTCTCAGTTATCTCCGGTTTTTGAAATTGCCGTATTAAGAAGAGGTTACGGTGATGATGAAAATAAGCTTTTAAAAGAGAAAATTACTAATGTCTTTTATTCTCCTAATCGTTATAAATTGGCTAAACGTTTAGAATCAAAATTTCAATTATTTATAGTAGATGATGGGTTTCAGCATAGAAAGTTAAATAGAGATATTAATATAGTGATTATGGGTGCCCGGGAATTTAAAAGGAAACTTAGACTAATCCCGGCATATATTTTTAGAGAGCCTCTTATTTCGTTGAGGCGGGCTGATATAGTTATAATAAATTATGCCGATGAATTAGATAATCCATGTGAAATTAAAACTCGGATATTGAAAATAAAGCCCTCACTTAAAATATATTTTTCGAAGTACAGAGTGGAAAGGTTTATAGATTTAAAGGGCAATAATGTAGATAAAGAATATTTAAAAACAAAGAAATTAGCGGCTTTTGCTGCGATAGGGTATCCTCAAGGGTTTTTTAAAAAACTTAAAAGTGCAGGTATAATAGTTGACCGCCATATTGTGTATCCGGACCATTTTGAGTTATCAGAAAAAGAATTTGGTAGACTACAGCAAAGTTTGATAGATAATGGAATAAACGATTTAATTATTACTCATAAAGATAAGTTCCATATACCGGACAAAAATATAAAATTGAATATATATATTATGGAGATAGAGATAGAAATAGATGGTTATGAAGAGTTAATACGGCTAATTAAAAGTAAATTATAAAAAATGTATATTATTGCAAAATATTTAAGAGAAATAGTATTGAGGCTGCCATTGCCCGTAGTTTTTTATTTGGGCAAATTGATAGGTATATTGTATTATATTAATCCTAAAAAACGAAGAGTATCTTTTAGAAATTTAAAATTGGCGTTTCCCGAAAAATCCGGGAAAGAGATAAACTTAATCACAAAAAAGTGTTTTATGAATTTCGGGTTAAATATTGTTGAAATACTAATAGTACCGAGAATATATAAAAATGTTGTGATTAAAGGTGAAGAAAATATAGGAGACGATGGAGGAATATTTGTTAGCATTCATGCCGGGAATTGGGAGTTGGCTATCTCGCAATTCGGACGGAATCATAACTTCGCCGTTTTAGTCGCGAAACAAAAAAAGAAAGGTTTAGATAAATTTTTAAATGAAATCAGGAATGAGTCTGATGTTAAATTTTGTTTTTCTTTTAAAGAATTAATAAGATGTTTTAGGAAAAACTATTTTGTAGGAGTTGTTGTTGACCACGGAGCGGAAGACAATGCTTTAATGACTGAGTTTTTTTCTCAAAAAATTCCTACTCCTAAAGGAGCGGTATTTTTAGCTAAAAAATTTAATAAAAAAATTTATCCGGGTTTTTTATTACGAAAAAAAGTTTTTTCTCAGGAATTAATAATAGGTTCTCCAATTGATGTATCAGGGAAAGAGGATATAGAAATTTTATCTTTATTAAATAAAATTTATGAAGATTATTTAAGACAATATCCCAGTGAATATTATTGGTATTATAAGCGTTTTAAAAGGAGAGTTAGCAGAGATGTATTGATTTTGAATGATAGTAAGTTGGGACATCTTAAACAGTCAAAAGCTTTATTATCTTTTTTATTGGAAGAAGATTATGAATTTAGGAGTGAGATTATAGAGGTTAAGTACAAAGATAAATTCAGAAGAATTCTTGCGGATGTGTTAGCTTTATTCGCGGGGAGGAATTGTTCGGTATATGGAAAGATTTTGCCTTTTCTTGTGGATAAAGAAACTTGGAGTAAACTGGACAGAGTTTGGGCTGATATAGTAATTAGTACGGGAAGTTTTATTGCTCCTGTAAATAAGTTGTTTTCTTCGTATTTAGGATCTAAATCCGTTACAGTCTTGAGGCCTAATATGCCGTTAAGTAAGTTTGATTTAGCAATTATTCCAGAACATGACAGGATTAGTTCTGAAGATACAGTTATTATTAAAGGTGCTCTTGTTTATCGTAATAAAGTTGAAGATAAAGTGAAAAAATGTAAAGAATATTTTCGATTAAGTGAAAATAAAAAGATTTGCCTTTTTTTGGGAGGCCCGGAATCTGATAAAACAGAATTTTTAAATAATCTGCGGGATTTTATATCTAAATTAAAAGAGTTTACCTTTAATAATGGCTACAAAATATTAATTAGTACCTCCCGGCGTACTCCGGAGGAAGCAGAATGTTATTTAAAAGAAGAATTCAAAGATTTTAAAAATATCGAGGCTCTGGTTATAGTAAATCAGAATAATTATGATTTTGTTTTTGATGGTTTTATTGGTGTTTCTGATATGGTTTTTGTTAGCAGCGAAAGTATATCTATGATTTCAGAGATAGGAGTTTTTGATAAACCTTGTGTTTGTGTGTCTTTATCTTCGGAAGATGAAAAAAGAAAAATTTTTTTAGAATCAGTAAAGGATAGCGTTGTATTTATAAAAAGCCCTTATGAAATTAAAGAAATTAAATCTCAGGAATACACAATATTTGAGCAAAATAGAAAGTTAGTAAAACGCGGAATAAAAAAAATTTTAGAGGTTTAATCAATGAGACTTAATCTTTTTCGAAGGAAAAGATTGCAGCCGAATTGGCCCTGAGAGGCCAAAGGGAGTCGACGGGCCTTGGGCTCAATTCCCTTCAGCTTGCTGAGAGGCTGTATCCGGGAGAAATACCTTCTTCGATACCTCGTAGCTTGCTGCGGGGGCAGTTCATTTGTTAATATCATTTATTTTTAAGGTAGAGGGTTAAAAAAGCTTTAATATCTGTTATGGTTTGACTATTAACTAAAAAAATATAGAATAAGGATATTATTGAAAAAGTGTATGAGAAAAAAGAGTCTTTTTAGTTTCGAATAAATATGAAATTGGAGTTAATAAAATGAGAATAATGCAAATACTTCCTAAGATGAATATAGGAGGAGTAGAGAGAGGAGTCATTGATTTATCTTTGTTTTTTAAAAGAAAGGTTGCCGCATCTTCGGAAGAAAAAATTGAGAATATTGTAGTTAGTGGTGGAGGCAGATTGATACCGCAGTTGGAATTAGAGGGTATAACTCATTATAAATTAGATGTATACAAAAAATCAATAACTTCATTGCTTCTTATTCCAAAGCTAAGAAGAATAATAAAAAAAGAAAAAATAGATATTATTCATGCTCGAAGCAGGGTTCCGGGGTGGTTAAGCTTTTTTGCTACCCGCAATACTAAGGCTCATTTTATTACAACCGCTCATGGAGTTTATAAAAATAAATATTTCAGCAGTGTTATGGGGTGGGGAAAATATGTTATTTGCCCTTCTAAAGTTGTTGCGCGTCATATGAAAAATAATTTCAGGGTTCCTGATGATAAAATTATAATAATAAATCGTTGGGTAGATCTTAATAAATTTAAATTCATCGATTATGGCGAAAGAAAAGAAAGTAATAATATAGTAAGTATCGGCCGGTTGTCCGCTTCCAAAGGTTATGAACATTTGATTAAAGCATTTAAGAAAATTGTTAGGTATAATCCCTACATGAAATTGAAAATTATTGGTTCTGCCGATAAATCAAAGATTAAATATTTAAATTATTTAAAAACGCTGGTAAGACGTTATTCGTTAAATTATAATGTCGAATTTGTTGGGTTTAAAGAGGATGTCGAAAGAGTTTTAGAGAATGCGAGAATTCTTGTTGCTCCATCGGTTATTGAAGAGTCTTTCGGTAGAGTGATAGTGGAAGCTTTTGCTTGCGGAGTTCCGGTTATCGCGACAAAAGTAGGAGGGTATGAGGAAATAATTGAAGATGGGAAAGATGCCCTTTTAGTCGAACCGGGGAATAGTGAAGAAATAACAGAAAGCATACTTAAGATATTAAAGGATGATAATTATGCTCAAGACATGGTAACCGCGGGTAGAAAGAAAGTAGAAACTATGTACACTTTGGATAAATGTCTGGGAAAAACGGAAGATGTTTATAGATTGACATTAGAGACGATGAGAATATTAGTAATTAAGCTGTCTTCATTAGGAGATATAATTTTAGCTATACCTTCTTTAAAGGAATTGAGAAACCATTTTCCTCAAGCACAGATTAGTCTTCTGACTTTAAAAAAATATCACCCAATTATTCATGATTGTCCATATATCGATGACATTATTACATTAGATGATAATTATAAAAAAATTAAAAATATACTTAACATATCAAAAAATTTTAGGTTAAAGTCTTTTGATTATATTATAGATTTGCAAAATAATCGGGCATCTCATATTATTTCTTTTTTAACTATGCCAAGATGTTCGTTTGGGTATAGCTTGCGTTGGGGGAATTTGCTTACCAATAAGATTAAATATGACTATCGAGATGGGCCGCTTGATTCTCAGGAAAGGGTTTTGAATCTTTTGGGTATTAAATTTAAAGAGAAAAAATTAATTTTTTGGGAAAAGAAAGGCGGGATTTCAATAATTTTGCCTGATACAGGGCTTATTGGTATAAATGTATCCGCGTCTAAAAGGTGGCATTCTAAGAATTGGCCTTATAAGAACATAATTAAATTAATAGATCTGATATCAAAGAATCTTCCTAATTATAAAGTAGTTCTTTTAGGAGATAAGGATTCGATAGCCGCCGGGGATATAATTGAAAAATCTTTTAATTATAATATTTGTAACTTATGCGGAAAAACAACACTTAGAGAACTGCCTCAGGTTATAAAAAAGTTAAAAGTATTTATTACTCCTGACACCGCGACCATGCATCTTTCATGTGCGTTAAATATACCTACAATTGCTCTTTTCGGGCCCACTGACCCAATCCGGCATACGGTTGATTGTGAAAACTTTTATGTATTCTGTAAAAAGTTATCATGTTCGTTTTGTTATCAATCAAAATGTAAATTGGGAGATGATAGCCTTTGTTTGTTAAATATTTCTCCTCAACAAGTTTTAAATAAAATTAAAGAGATAGTTTTAAAATAAAATTAATAGCTATAAATTGGTATCATCCGGGGAAAACAATATCCCTGAATACTTTAAAAATATGTATTAAAAAAGGCGGTAATAGTGAATGTTTTGATTTTGACTACTCATTTAAATAAAGGCGGAATATCAAGATATGTCATCACCTTGGCTAAAGGCCTTAAAGGCTTGGGCCATGAAGTCTGGGTCGCTTGTTCAGGCGGCGAGTGGATAGAGGAATTAAATGGATTAAATATAAAATATAAAATTATACCCATAAGAACTAAATCCATATTCAGTATAAAGATATTTTTGGCATTTTTTATTTTACGCAAATTAATTTTAAAGGAAAAAATAAATTTGGTTCATTCTAATACCAGAGTAACACAATATTTAGGATTTTTAATCTATAAAGTTTTACACATACCATATGTCAGCTCTATTCACGGATTCCATAGGTTATCATTATTTAGAAAGATTTTTAAGTTTCCCGGTGTATTCACAATTGCTGTTAGTAAGTCGGTGAAAAAACATTTGGTGAAAGATTTTGGATTTAATGAGAAGAAATTACGAGTTGTATATAACGGTATAGATATAGAAGGTTTTCTGGTTAATAAAATAAAAAAAAGGGATATTCAATTTAATGATAATCCCTTTTTGATTGGTGTATTAGGAAGGATTTCTGAGGAAAAAGGGCAGTTTTTAGCAGTTGAGACAATTAAAGAGATTTCAAAAAAATTTAGTAATATATATCTGTTGATCTCAGGGAAAGGCCGATTAAAAGAGAAACTTAAATGTTTTATAAAGGAAATTGGGATGGATTCTAAGGTTGAATTTTATGATGTTAATGCGGATGAGTTTTTAGAAAGAGTGGATTTATTAATTGTTCCTTCAAAAAAAGAAGGATTTGGATATTCTA
>JAUVUO010000107.1 GCA_030601015.1 Candidatus Omnitrophota bacterium
TAAAAGGATTTGAAACACGGACCACAAAGGGTGTTTGAGGGAAAAGTATTTTCCCTCAATTTACATACTCTTCCTTGAAAGGAAAGGTGTGACAGCGAAGCGTCAGAGAGGAAAACCATAGGTTTTCCTTTATGACGAGCAAAGCGACTGGTTGGGGGTTCAAATCCCTGCGGGCCCATTTAAATTTTTTGCAAGAATTTAGGAGATGTTTAATGCTATTAAAAGAAGAGCTTTCAAAACTTGTACAATTACAAAAAATTGATTCCCAATTAAAAAAATTAAAAGATGATATTGAGATAAACAAACCTGCTCAAATTGAACATTTGAAAAAAGATTTTGAAGAAATCAAAAGTCAATTTGGTATTTCTGAAGCAAAATTGAAAGAGAGCACATTAAAGAAAAAAGACAATGAGCTTACTTTGGCTTCTAAGGAAGCTAGTCTTCTGAAAACACAGAGCCAGCTTTATCAACTTAAGACTAATAAAGAATATCAAGCTAAACTTAATGAAATCGCCTCGATAAAGTCTGATATTTCTGTGGCAGAAGAAGAGTTGCTAATCAAGCTGGAAGAAATAGATGATATAAAAAGTAAAGCGGAAGTAGAAAAAATAAAATTATCCGAAAAGGAAAAAACTTTTAGAGAAGAAGAAATTAAAATTCAAGATCAAATTAAAATTATTGAGGCTGAAATTGGTAAATTTAAAACGAACCGTGATTTCATTAAAGAAAATATTGATAAAAAAATACTTGCTAATTATGAAAACATGTTAGAAATTCGCCATGGGTTAGCAGTAGTTCCTGTCGTCAATTATAATTGTGGTGCTTGTTATCTGAAGCTTACACATCAAAAAATAAATGAGATAAAAATGTATGAACATCTTGTTTTATGTGACAGTTGTGTCCGTATATTTTATATCCCTGAAGATATAGACAAATGATAAAAATTTATGTTGATGGTTCATCTATTGGTAATCCTGGGAAAAGCGGAATTGGATATCTTATTTATAAAGAAAACGTTATTATTAAGAAAGAAAGTACTTACTTAGGGATACAAACTAATAATTATGCCGAATATATGGCTTTAATTTTTTCTCTTATTGAATCATTAAGTATAAACGAAAAAAAATGTGTTGTTTTTACTGATAGCAAATTATTATGTGAACAGATAAATGGAAATTATAAAGTTAAAAGTCAAAATATTCAGCCGCTTTTTACTTTAGCAAAAAAACTAATTTCTAAATTAGATAGTTTTAATATTGAACATATCGGCCGTGAAAAAAACAAAGAAGCTGATAAGTTAGCTAGAGAGTCGACTAGTTTCTTAATATAAAGTAGTCTTAACGTTAGTTTTAAAAAATATTTTTGATAGGAGGTAAAATATGAGTGGTCATTCAAAATGGGCAAGTATTAAGCATAAAAAAGGCGCTACTGATGCGAAACGCGGCCGAATTTTTACTAAATTAATTAGAGAAATTACAGTAGCTGCGAAAGATGGGGGAGGTATCCCTGAGACTAATCCAAGTTTAAGAGCCGCTATTACTAGAGCTAATGAAGCTAATATGCCCAAAGATAATATAGAAAAAGCAATAAAAAAAGGAACAGGCGAACTTCCGGGAGTGATATATGATAATTGTTCTTTCGAAGGATACGGACCGGGGGGTGTCGCTATAATTGTAGAAACTCTTACTGATAACAAAAACAGATCAACTGCGGAAATTAGGAATATATTTTCAAAAAGAAATGGAAATATGGCCGGGGCGGGAAGTGTTGCCTGGATTTTTACATCTAAAGGATATATTTTAATAAATAAAACTGAAATAAATGAGGATGATCTATTTTCGATAAGTGTTGATGCCGGGGCTGAAGATGTAAAGGTTGGTGATAAAAACTATGAAATTTTTTGCGAACCTAAAGATTTTGAAAATGTTAAAAGTGCGTTACAAGAAAAAAATATTAAATGGGAAAGCGCGGAGTTAAGCAAAATTCCAAATTCTACTATAAAATTAGCGGGAAACGAGGCTAAACAATTACTTTCTCTTATTGAAACACTGGAAGATCAAGATGATGTTCAAAAAGTTTACGCGAATTTTGACATACCTGATGAAGTGTTAGAAAAAATAGCTCAAGATATGTAAAATGATAGTTTTAAGTATTGATCTCGGATTGAAATGTTCCGGTTATATTATCGGAAAAGTTGATAATTTAAAAATTGATCTTTTAAAAGAAAATGAAATCAAACCAAGAGTCACTAATTCACTTCCTCAAAAATTAAAACTTATTTATGTGGAATTAGAAAAAGAGATCATTATATATAGGCCTGAGGCAATTATTGTTGAGACTTTATATTCACACCATAAGCATCCTACTACATTGGGGTTATTATCACATGTACGAGGTATAATATTTCTTCTTGCTGAACAGCATAAAATTAACGTTTATGAATATTCTCCGACACGTGCCCGGAAATCTTTTTTAGGCAGGGGGAATGTGAATTCTGATCAAGTAAAAAAAATGGCGGAAAATGTTGTCGGTAAAAAATTCAAATCTGTGCATACTGCGGACGCTTATTCTTTAATCTCCGCATTTAGTCATACTCAAAAGGTAAAAAAATTTTTACCGAAAGACCCAAAAGCAGTTAATAAAAATTCTGAGATGAATGTTCTTTTAAAAAAAATTAGAATTAAATGATATATAAACTAAAAGGTAAACTTATTCGATGTGAGGAAAATACCGTTATTTTAGAAATAGGGGGCATATTTTATAAAATAAATATTCCGAAAACAGTATACAGCTTTTTAAATAACAAAAGATCTGAAACAATTGAATTGATAATTTATCATTATTTCAATATCGATAAAAACCGGGGAATTCCTGTACTGGTCGGGTTTCTCGAAGAATTAGAACGGGATTTCTTTGAAAAATTCATAAGTGTTTCCGGTATAGGGCCTAAAGCGGCATTGCGAGCCTTTGATAAACCTGTTAGTCATATTGCAAAAGCGATTGAAGAGGGTAATATGAATTTTTTAGTCTCGCTTGCAGGGGTTGGTAAACAAAAAGCTAAACAAATTATTGCTCATCTTCAAGGTAAAGTAGGAAGATTCGCGTTAATCAAAGACAAAGAAAAAGAAGGTAAGCCTAAGGAACCAATTAAAAATCTTATAATTGAAGAATCTATGAAAATTTTAAAACGTCTTCAATATAACACCCGGGAATCGGAAGATATGATAAAAAAAGTTTTAACATCTAATCTGCAAATTAATACTGTTGAGGATCTTCTTAATGAGATTTATAGGCAAAAAAATTAATCGTTTCATGTATCTAAATAATTAACTTTATGGATATTGAAAAAATAAAATCTATAATTGAATCGTTATTATTCATCAACGAAAGGCCTATAGAACTAAATGAACTTAAAGATGTGTTATTGGATACTAGCAAAAAAGAATTAATTGAATCCCTTGACCAATTAATTTTTGAATATAATCAAAGAAAATCCGGTGTTTGTATTGTTAAAGTCGCGGGGGGATATCAAATGTGTTCTACCCCTGACAATGAATCCTGGATAAAACGTATGTATCAAGAAAGAAGCAAACAAAAATTGTCTACAGCTTGTTTGGAGTCTTTAGCTATTATAGCTTATAAACAGCCGGTAACCCGCATAGAAATAGAGGCTATCAGAGGTGTAAATGTTGACGGTGTAGCAAGAAAACTTTCTGATTTAGGATTAATAAAAATAGCCGGAAGAAAAGAAGTTATTGGTAAACCCTTTCTATATATAACGACACGTAAATTTTTAGAGTATTTCGGTATAAATTCTTTAAAAGATCTTCCAAAATTAGAAGAATTCATTGCCTTAGCTGGAAATAAAATAGTTTCTGATAACAACAGCAATGAAATATCTAATTGTGAAAATGAAGTTGAGATAGAACCAAAAAAAGAAACAGCAGAGACTCAAATAATTAATACAAAAAAGGAGGAAGAGATCAAATGAAACATTATTTTGCTTCTGAATCAGTTACTGAAGGGCATCCGGACAAAGTATGTGACCAAATTTCCGATGCCGTATTGGATTCCGTATTAAGTAATGATCCAAATGGACGAGTAGCTTGTGAAGCTTTAGCAACTCGAGGATTTATAA
Organism: Candidatus Omnitrophota bacterium; assembly: GCA_030601015.1. Taxonomy (GTDB): domain Bacteria; phylum Omnitrophota; class Gorgyraeia; order Duberdicusellales; family 4484-171; genus JAGLSE01. The sequence goes on from JAUVUO010000107.1 coordinate 4,139, forward strand.
TGGTTGCCGGTGAAATAAGCACTAATTGTTATGTTGAAGTTCCAAAAATCGTTAGAAATATTTTAATGGAAATAGGATATGATGACCCGATTGGGGGATTTGATTATGAAAGTTGTGGAGTAGTAACGGCTATTCAAGAACAATCTCCTGATATTGCTTTAGGAGTTGATACCGGAGGAGCCGGTGATCAAGGATTAATGTTTGGATTTGCTAATTCTGAAACACCTGAGCTTATGCCGCTTCCAATAATGCTTTCTCATAAACTTGTTCGCAGACTTTCTCAATTACGTAAAAATAAAATTCTCCGTTATCTCAGGCCTGATGGAAAATCTCAAGTATCTATTGAATATAAACACGGTGTTCCCAAAAGAGTTGATGCTATCATAATTGGGGCTCACCATGACCAAGAAGTAAAAACTAAAGATTTAAGAGAAGATATAAAAAAATTAGTTATAGATTATATTGTACCTAAAGACCTCATAGATAAAAATACTAAAATTTTTATTAATGGTACCGGACGATTCGAAATTGGCGGCCCAGTTTCAGATACAGGTGTTACTGGAAGAAAAATAATTGTTGATACTTACGGAGGATTTGCACGTCATGGAGGAGGTGCTTTTTCCGGTAAAGATCCTACAAAAGTTGATAGGTCTGCATCGTATATGTCTAGATACATTGCTAAAAATATTGTAAAGTCCGGAGTTGCAAGTACTTGCGAAGTTCAGCTTTCATATTGTATCGGAATTGCTGAACCGGTATCTATTAATATTAATACTTTTGGGACTGCAAAAGTTGAGGAGAAAAAAATAGCTAAAGCAATACGGGAAATTTTTAAACTTACTCCTGGAGAAATAATTGATGAATTAAAATTGCTTAGGCCTATATATACAAAAACAGCATGTTATGGTCATTTTGGCCGGGAAGAAGAAGGCTTTACTTGGGAGAATACCGATAAAGTTGATATTTTGAAAAAAACATTAAAATAAATATTGGACTGTTAATACTTGTACCTGCTCAAAAATGTGAAAGATTTTTGAGTTATACAATGGTTCAAGTTCATTTTTCTTTGAAAA
>JAUVUO010000030.1 GCA_030601015.1 Candidatus Omnitrophota bacterium
AATTTGTAAGTGATATAATAATCCGTAAATAATGGAGGGATGAATGCCAACATATGATTATGAATGTTTGAGCTGCAATGATAAATTTGAGGTATTTCAGCAAATGAATGATCAACCTTTGGATAAATGCCCAAAATGTGAGGGGAAAGTTAAAAGGTTAATAGGTTCGGGATTTGGAGTGATTTTTAAAGGCAGCGGGTTTTATGAAACTGATTATAAGAAGAAAAATTTTTCGGAAAGCTCAAAGAAAGAAAATACTAATCAGTGTTCAGGCTGTAACCAAACAGCATGTCCCCAGACAGGAAATCAAGGGGGGTAATAATGAATTCAATTTTAAAGCCTTTTCGAGCGACCTATTTTAATAGTGAAAATATTAAAGATTTATCAAAAGTTGTTTGTCCCCCTTACGATGTTATTGGACAAAAGCAACTGGCCGAATTAAGAACGAAATCGATTTATAATTTAGCTCATGTTTTAATCGCGGATAAAGGTGATTATAAAAAATCTAAAGTTTTACTTAATGAATGGTTTAAGAAACAGATAATGATTGATGATGACAAAGATTGTTTTTATCTTTATGAACAAAAATTTAATATTGAAGGGAAATTTTTTAAGAGGTTTGGCATATTGTCTTTACTTAAAATGAATAAAAACGAGATACTTCCTCATGAACGTACTTTAGCTGCTCCTAAAATAGATAGAACAAACATGATAAAATCGGTAGAAGCTAATTTAAGTCCGATTTTTGCTATTGCCGTAAAATCTTCCGGTTATATATCCAAAATACATAAGAAATATTTTCGAAAAAAACCTTTTTTAAATGCCGTCGATCATGAAGGCAATATTAATAAATTATGGAAGATTCAAGATAAAAATGAAGTTGATGATATTTGTAAAGTTTTGGGCAATTCTAAGTTAGTCATTGCTGATGGCCATCATCGTTTTGAAATATCATACGATTATTTTAAAAAGAATAGAGATAAGTTCAAAGACCTTAATTATATTTTAGCATATGTTGCTGACTGTCAAAATGGCCTGGTTATTTTACCCACACATAGAGTAATAACTGTTAGTGATAATAAAAAAATATTATTTGAGAAGTTAGAGAAATATTTTGATATTAAAGAAGTTTCTCAGTATACTTTAGGTAAAAATTTAAAGTCTAATCAAGAGTTTTGTTTAGGTGTTTGTCGAGAAGGTAAATTTTATTTTTTAAAATTAAAGGATAAATCGTTATTAGATACGGTCACAGATGAATCATATAGGGAATTAGATACATATGTTTTTCATAAAGCAGTTCTGCCTTTGTTTAATAAATCAGGGGATATTGAATATACCCATAGTATGAAAGAGACTAAAAAGCTGGCTTGCAAAAATAAGACAGCGTTTCTGTTAAAGGCTGTTTCTTTAGACTCTGTGTTTGAGCTTTCAGCGAAAGGGATAAAAATGCCTCAGAAAAGTACGTATTTTTATCCAAAAATTTTATCAGGTTTGGTTATTCGTCGTTTTGTCAAGAGTTAAGAATTTTAATAAATTATTTATATTTGTTTACTAAAATTTAATAAATAATTCATGAGAATATTTAATAAATCATTGAAATACAAATTACGGAAAAAGAAAAAAAATATTCCGGACGGTTTATGGAGTAAATGTCCTAAATGTTCTCATTTGATTTTTAATAAAATTTTAGATGAGAACCTAAAAGTATGTCCAAAATGTACTTATCATTTTACATTGACATGTTGGGAAAGAATTAATATTTTAGTCGATAAAGGTAGTTTTGCCGAAATAGCTAAAGATTTATATTCTTGCGACCCATTAGATTTTGAAGGCCCCAAAACTTATAAAGCCAAACTTTCAGAAGCAATGAAAAGTACAGGTTTAACAGAGGCCGCAGTCGTCGGAGAAGCAAAAATTAATAATAAAGAGTTGGCCTTTGGAGTTACAGATTCCCGTTTTATTATGGGGTCAATGGGGTCAGTTGTGGGAGAAAAGATAACTTTGATTGCCGAATTGGCTTTAGAGAAACGTATACCTCTAATTGTAGTTTCGGGCTCAGGGGGAGGTGCTAGGATGTATGAGGGTATGCTTAGCCTTATGCAGATGGCCAAAACCTGCGGGGTTATTGGCCGCTTAAAAAAAGAAAATATACCTTTTATATCTGTATTGACTAATCCTACAATGGGTGGTGTTATGGCTTCATTTGCCGGAGTAGGTGATGTTATAATAGCCGAACCTGCCGCGTTAATAGGATTTGCCGGGCCGAGGGTGATAAAACAAACTATAACGCAAGATTTACCAAAGGGGTTTCAGTCTTCTGAGTTTAATTTGAAGAGAGGCCTTATTGATATAGTTTCTCATAGGAAGCAGCTAAAAGATACTATTATGATGGTGTTAGATTATTTAGAACCACAATGATTAATGGGTGTTTTAAATAAATTTATTGTTTTAACTTGACATTTATGGAGTTAACCCATAGAATTTTGAATTATGGCTGAAGTTATTTTAAAAAATATTAGTAAGACCTATGGCTCAAAGGTCACCGTTGTCAAAAATATAAATCTTGACATAAAGGATAAGGAGTTTGTAGTTTTAGTCGGCCCTTCAGGATGCGGCAAATCTACCACTTTGAGAATGATCGCGGGATTAGAAAGTATTAGTAAAGGAGATATCTATATTGGAGACAGGGTAATTAACTTGGTCCCACCTAAAGACAGAAATATAGCAATGGTTTTTCAGAATTATGCTCTTTATCCGCATATGAATGTTTATTCTAATATGGCGTTTGCTTTAAAGCTGCGTAATTATTCTAAACAGGATATTGATGTCTTAGTTAAAGATGCAGCTCAAATTCTTGGGATAACTCATTTGATGAAAAGGAAACCAAGAGAAATATCCGGGGGTGAACGTCAGAGAGTAGCGGTCGGCAGGGCTATAGTAAGGAAGCCGTTTGTTTTTCTTTTTGATGAACCTTTAAGTAATCTTGATGCTAAATTACGAGTTCAGATGCGAACAGAAATACATAAACTGCATTTGCGAATACAAACCACAATGATTTATGTCACTCATGACCAGACTGAAGCTATGACGTTAGGTGACCGTATCGCGGTTATGAAAGACGGTCGAATTTTGCAGTTTGATACACCGTTGAATGTTTATGATAATCCGTCATGTAAATTTGTTGCTGAATTTATAGGTTCTCCGTCTATGAATTTAATGACAGGGGATATAGTCAAAAAGAATGGAAGTCTATATTTTAGAGAAGGCAGTTTTAAAGTTAAAATAATTAAAGAAATGTATGGGAAGTTAGAGAAATATATTAATAAACAGTTATTTTTTGGTATAAGGCCGGAAAATATTTATGATAAATTGTTTGCCTCTTGCGCTACTCCTGAAAACACATTGTCAGTTTTATGTGATGTTGTTGAAACTATGGGATCAGAAAATCACCTTTATCTTTCTACGAACAAACATACAATGATAGCCGTTGTAGATGCCGCGAATAAGCCCTCAATTGGTAGTATGGTTGAAGTTGTTTTTGATATGAAAAAGGCTCATTTTTTTGATTTCGATACAAAAGTTACTATTGTATAATTTTTTTATACCCTCAATTTATTCTGTACTTGTAATAATTTCTATTACTTTTACTGTAATTAGTAATCCTATTAACGCATTTTTTTTAATGCCGGCATTTATGGGATGTATCTTATTTGTTTTTTTCCGCAAACTCCAGTTGAATAAATTTTCTAATTATCACGGTGAATTTGAAAGAAAACAAGAGACTATAAATCTTTTGACGGAAAGTATAAGGGAGAAAAAAAATTTATTACAAACTTTACCTTTTAAGTGTCAGAGAGTTTCTTTCCTTTTTAATGTTTCCCAAAGATTGATTGAGCTCATTGATTCGGAAGAGGTTTTGAATTTTCTTATAAAAACATTAGAAGAATTATTTCCGCAGGCAGACACTATTTTGATTTTTGATTTTGATAATCAAAATTACTCTATGAATTTAGTCCGGTCTTTCAATAAGACGAAATTTATTTTAGAAGAAAAAAAAGGGGATGAATTAGATAACTGGGTTTTAAGGCATAATTGTTCTTTGTTGATTGAAGATTTAACTAAAGAATTTAAGTTCGATTATTCCAAAATAAACGCATATACAAAGAGAGGTGCTCATTCATTTATTGCCAGCCCAATTGCTATAGGGACCAAAACATTAGGCCAAGTAAAAGTGGAATCTAGAAATCCAAAGTTTTTTTCTTTAGATGATTCTAGGATATTAAGGAACATTTGTGATTTGGGAGCTGTCGTTTTAGAGAGAGCTAAATTATTTAATCATGCAAAAAATTTGGTTATTCAAGATTCGTTAACATCACTTTTTGTAAAAGAATATTTTTTTAAGAAATTAAAAGAGGAAATTAAATCAGCTGAAAATGAAAATAAAATGATAGGTGTAATGATTCTGGATTTAGATGATTTTAAATCACTAAATGATAATTATGGACATGCGATAGGAGACGCGGCTTTAAAAATAGTAGCTGAAGTTTTATCTAAAATCTCAAAAGATTCAGGTTGTCTGGCCTCGAGGTTTGGAGGCGAGGAGTTTGTAATGTATATAAGCGATTGTAATCAGAAAAAACTTTTGCGAATTTCCGAGAAAATTAGGTTGGAGATTAAACGGGCAGGAATAAATCTTCGAAGGGAAAAAATATATTTTACTGTTTCGTTGGGTGCGGTTTTATATCCTAGAGATGGAATTGAACCAATAAGTTTAGTGAATAAGGCAGATAATTTATTGTATAAGGCTAAAAAAGAAGGTAAAGATAGGGTATGTTTTACTGGGTAGTAATTATTATAGTTTTTATATTTTTTCTTTTGGTAGAAATTTATTTTCTTAAAAAATTGGGTGAAGCCTATTCTAGTAAATATGAAATCTTAAAGGATAAATGTTTGGATTTGTCAAAAGAGGAAATTTATTTAAAAAAAGAAGTTGATGTGTTAGAGAATACTTTGACCGGCCGTTTTTTGTTCTATGATATAGCAAGGAAGATAGCTCCTATAGTCGATGAAGAAAAGTTATTGGAGATTTTTCGCGAAGAAATAAATTCTTTAGGCCATATCGATGATATAAAATTTTGTAATAATTTGATGGATGCCGAATATTTACAATTCAAAACTGAAAATAATGATAAGGAGTGTATTTGTGTAAAAACTAAATCTCAAGAACTAGTTGAATATTTGCCTTATTTTGCTAAATTATTGAGGTTATGCCGAGAAAGAGGAGGCCTTTACAATCGCCTGCAAGAATTATCTATATATGATCCTTTAACTAAGATATATAATCGGCGCAATTTCATGAAGATGTTTTTTGATGAATTTGAAAGGGTTAAAAAATTTAATTTTAAATTATCTTTTTTAATGATAGATATAGATTTTTTTAAAAAGGTAAATGATACTCACGGTCATTTGGTGGGTGATGCTGTTTTAATAAAAGTATCGCAGTTAATAAAGATTAACCTCAGAGAAATAGATTTTGTCGCTAGATTAGGAGGAGAAGAATTTGCTGTTATTTTGCCCCAAACAGGTAAATTTGAAGCGGTAAAAATAGCAGAGCGTATCAGATTGAAAGTTTTTGATGAGGAGATAAATGTATTTGATGAAACACTTAAGACAAGTATTAGTATCGGAATTTCTTCTTTTCCCGAGGATACAGAAAATCAGGAAATTCTTATGGAATTAGCGGATAAAGCGTTATATAAGGCGAAGGATTCAGGAAGAAACAAAGTTTGTGCGGTTTAATTTTTATTTTAAACCACAAATATATTTATAGGGATTATCTTTTCATGCATTGGCGCTGTTGGCTAATAGCATCCGTTCCTGATTTTAGCGATTAAAAGATGATTATATCAATGAAAAAGTTAATGTTTTCAATCTTTGCAATCTGAAATTAATCTGGGTAATAAGGAATTGTCTCATTTCTTAGCAGTCCCATATTTTATTTAAGGTTGTAATTTTATATAATGTGTGGATAATGTTGTATTTAAAGAGCAGATTGTATTATGTTTTTTTTTGAATTCGAGAAGTTTATTGTTTTTGAGAAAAATTTAAAAGAACAATAGGAGGAATATGGATAGTAAATTGGAAAATCATTTTATGGCAGCAGCTGGGTGGAAATTAGAAGAGTTATCAAAAGACAATTTTTATAAAGTTATAGGGTTTGATGGGTGTAATAGAAGAATGGGCTGGGTGAAAAAAATACCCTTTCAAAAACTTAAGGACGTTTTAGAAAGTTTATCCGAATTAATAAGAGATAAAGAGAATTTTATATTTGTGGGTATGGGAGGTTCTGTGAATGGTATTAAACCGCTATTTTCCGCGGTTAATAAAAGAGGGTTTTATACTTTCGATAATTTAGATCCCAAGGCTTTTTCAACTTTGGTAAAGGAATTGAAAAATTTAAATAAAACATTGGTGATACCTATTTCTAAATCAGGCACGACAAAAGAAACACAATTATTGGCCAAATCCTTAAAAACCTTATTTATAAAGGCATTAGGAGAAGAAGGATGGAAAAAAAATTTTTTATGGATGAGCGATCCCGGGTCTTTTAAAAAATTAGATTCTTTAGGCTGGTCCGGGGTTAATAAAGTATCTATTCAATTAGACGATGATGATGATATTGGCGGTAGATTCTCTTGCCCCCATACCTTAATTTTTTTATTACCTTTATTCTTATCTTTAGAAAAGGATTTTGAAGCGCTTAAAAATATTTATGAAGGTTTTCAATCTTTACAAAAAAAAATTAGAAACAGGGCTTATTCATTATGTGAAAAATATGAAAACAAGAAGGAAGCGTATTTTTCTCCTATTATTGGAGATGAATTGGGAGAATCATTTTCTTCTTGGATAGTACAGCTTTTTCAAGAATCATTAGGCTCTAAAGATGATAAATTATCAGTAAAAACCATAATAAATATCCAAAATAATAATATTTTTTCTGAGATTGAGCTAGGTTTGGAAATAGAGAGTAAAATAGTACTTTTAATGAGCCAGATGTATTTTTTTCAAGTTTTTGTGGCTTATTACGCGGCTTCAAAAAAGATAAATTTCGTTAATCAAGGGTTTGTAGAACAATACAAGAAAGAAATGGGACGATTAGAAGTGCAGAATTCAAAACATGAAGCTGTTTTGTCAAAAAATATAGAAGAAGTTATAAATGAAGTGAAGCTAAATATGGATTCGAATCAAAAATTCATAGAAATTGTTCTTTATTTCTATCCTTCAATTGAAACAATAAAATTTTTAAAAAATAAATTTGAACAGACTTTTATGGATAAAATTGTCTTATTGTTTATAGGAAGCGATTGGAACCATCATTCATATCAAGCAGCTTTTGCTGCAAAAGATACATTTTATGTTTTATTGGCTTTAGAGGATTACAATTCGGATATTGATTTTGGTTTTAACAAAGTTTTTCAAAAAAATATTGAAACACTTAATTTAATTATTAGAGCAACTTATTTAACAATCAAAGAAAAGGCTATTTATTGCTCTTTAAATTTGAATTAGAGTACTATTAGAGGGTCTGCGGCAAAGGGCAGCATTTCCTAAATTAAGAATATTTATATGGGGTGAGTTATGGATGATGTTATAACTAATTTAAGGGAAAGGGCCAAAAACAATCCGAAAAGAATAGTATTTCCTGAGTATGATGATAAGAGAGTTTTAAAAGCTGTAGATTATATTAAGAATGAGGGGATAGCTGAGCCTATTGTACTAACAAAAGATAATATTGATCCTGCAAAACAAAAAGAATTTATAAATATTTATTTTGAACATAAAAGGGCTAAAGGTATAACTTTGGAACAATCAAAAGAGCTTATGGATGACCCCATTTATTATGCTGCTATGATGTGTCGATACGGGCATGCGGATGGTTTTGTTGCCGGAGCCAAATACACTACGTCTGCAGTTGTAAGAACAGCTCTAAGATGTTTAGAGAGAGATAGTGCTGCAAATATTGTTTCAAGTTGTTTTATTATGGTGATTCCTGATTGTGTTTATGGAGCGAATGGAACTTTTGTTTATGGTGACTGTGGTATAATACCTTACCCTACAAGCTCTCAATTGGCTAGTATAGCTATTTCTTGTGCTGCCTTTGCTAAAGATGTTTTAAATATTATTCCTAGAGTAGCTCTATTAAGTTTTTCAACCAAAGGCAGTTCTAAACATGAAGAGGTAAATAAAGTAATAGAAGCTGTTAAAATTGCTAAGTTAAAGAATAGCGGGTTTTTGATTGATGGAGAACTTCAAGCTGATAGTGCCTTGGTTCCGGAAGTGGCTTCAAAAAAAATAAGTGATAGTGATGTCGCGGGTAAAGCTAATGTATTGATATTTCCTAATTTGGATGCTGGAAATATTAGTTATAAACTTATACAGCGATTAGCTAAAGCTAAAGCGGTTGGGCCGATTGTATTAGGGACAAAACAGCCATGCAGCGATTTATCTCGAGGCTGTAGCATTGATGATATAATTGATTCTACAGCGGTAACAGTTTTACGGGCTCAAAAATTTGGCACGAATACCACTGCAGATTAATTTTATTATTTTTAAAAATAAATGAAAATATTAGTTATAAATAGCGGCAGTTCATCAATAAAGTATAAGCTTTATGAATATCCAAAAAATAGGCTGATAGATAAAGGGCTTATTGAGAATGTAGGAGAGAAAGATTCATTAGTGAAAAATCATGCCCAAGGGGTAAAAGTATTAATTGAAAATATAGTTATTTCAGGTGCTATATCTGATTTAAGTGAAATTTCAGCCATAGGGCATAGGGTTGTTCATGGAGGAGAAGATTTTGCTGCCCCTAAAATAGTAGATCAGTCGGTTATAGATAAAATAAAATTATGTGCTAATCTTGCGCCTTTGCATAATCCCGCGAATTTGGCAGGAATAGAAGGGTGTAGAAAAATTTTGCCGAAGGTTTCTCAAGTTGTTGTTTTTGATACTGCTTTTCACCAAACAATTTCAAAAAAGGCATATATGTACGCGTTACCGTATAAGTATTATCAAAAATATAAAATACGAAAATATGGGTTTCATGGTACATCACATCAATTTGTATCGAAACAGGCAAGTAATTATTTAGGAAAACCTTTAAGTAAATTAAAATTAATTATTTGCCATTTAGGTAATGGATGTAGTATTACAGCTGTAAATAAGGGCAAATCTGTTGATACTTCAATGGGGTTTACTCCTTTAGAGGGCCTTATGATGGGGACACGTTCCGGTAATATTGATATTGCGGCTGTTTTTCATGTTATGGAAAAAGAAAATTTATCTATACAGGAGATGGCTGAAATTTTAAATAAAAAAAGCGGTTTTTTAGGTGTTTCTAAAATTAGTAACGATTTCAGAGTAATTATAAAAGCGGTAAAAGAGGAAGACAAATTAGCTAAGTTAGCGTTAGATATGTTTATTTATCGGATAAAAAAATATATTGGTGCTTATTTGTTCATTTTAGGGGGCGCAGACGCAGTATGTTTTACCGGAGGGGTCGGAGAAAATAATTCAGGATTGGTAAATAAAATAAAGATAGATATTCTAAAAATTACCGGAGATAAAACAAAAGTTTTGGTTATACCGACGGATGAAGAGTTAATGATAGGTAATTTAACTTATAATTTGGTCAAACGGGGATATAAGAGTAATAAGGAGAAAAAATGATGAGAACAATGCTTAAATCTAAAGTTTATTACGCAAATATTACAGATTTGCAGCTCTATTATAAAGGGAGCATAACGATTGATGAAATAATAATGGAAAAAGCAGATTTGATGGAAGGAGAGAGGGTTGATGTATTGAATTTAAATAATGGCGCACGCTTACAAACTTATGTTATAAAAGGTGAAAAAAATGCCGGGGTAATTTGTTTGAATGGCCCGGCAGCCCGTATGGGCTTCAAGGGGGATAAAATTGTTATAATTTCTTATGGTATGTATTCGGAAGATGAATTGAGAGAATTAAAAACTAGATATATAGAATTAGGGGAGAAAAATGAAATTAAGGATACACACTTGGCCTGAAAATATTTTAAAAAATAAATGTAAACCTGTCGAGAAAGTGGATGACGGGATTAGAGAGATGCTTTCGGAGATGATGGTTCTTATGAAAGTATCCGGTGGGATTGGTTTAGCCGGAAATCAAGCGGGTATTCCTTTGAGATTAGTAGTAATAGAGTCTAAAGATCGTCTTTTTAAATTGGTTAATCCCTCGATTGTAAAAAAAGAAGGTTCTATTTCTTTCTGTGAAGGCTGTTTAAGCTTTCCCGGTTTAGAATTAACAATAAAACGGGCTAAAAGAGTATGGATATCAGCTTTAAATGAGAACGGTAAATCTTTAGATTTAGAAGCTGAAGGGCTTTTGGCAGTCATATTTCAGCATGAGATTGATCATATCAACGGAATTTCGTTTATTGATAGGATTTCTTTGTTCCAGAAATTAAAATCTTATTTTCAGCTTCAACGAATAATAAGGAGGACAAAAAAT
>JAUVUO010000008.1 GCA_030601015.1 Candidatus Omnitrophota bacterium
ATCTTAGAAAGGGCTTCTTTTGCGCCTTCTTCACGATCTATTACTGTAACTGCTCCTATAACCTTAACTTTGCTGTTTTTTAATATTTTGATGGATTCAACAATTGATCCTCCGCTTGTAGCGACATCATCAAATAACATTACGCGTTCACCGGCTTTAATATCCTGGCCTTCTATCATTTTTTTCCCACCATGTTTTTTGGGAGTTTTTCTGATAAGAAAGCCTTTTATATCTTTTTTATTTTTATAAGCAATATAGCAAACTCCGCTCACAAGAGGATCTGCACCCAAAGTAGGCCCGCCAACAGCATCTATATCTAAATTTTTAATAATCTTCCAAATAAGATTAGAAATTAGATAAACTCCCTGAGGACTCAAGCTCACTCTTCGAACGTCAACATAATAATTACTAATCTTCCCTGAAGACAATTTAACTTTCTTTTCAAAAAATGCGTCTTTCTTTAATAATTCTAAAAGTTTTTTTCTCATAAACAAGATTATAATCAAATTTTAAAAACTTGCAATAAATCCTTTTTATATTATAATCCACTCATAAATGTTTTGTCACTTTTATGAGACAATCTATTATGGAAAAAAATGATCTAAAAATTTTTTATAAAATAATATCGGTTCTATTTTTTGTATATCTATTTTTACTAAGTATAGGATTGATGGGGATATCTTTTAAAGGATTCGGAAAAGAGTTTGCTGAAACTCTTATAGGCAGCACATCCAATCCTTTTATCGGGCTTTTTATTGGTATTTTAGCGACAAGCATAGTTCAAAGTTCATCAACTACCACCTCTATAGTAGTAGGAATGGTGGGTTCCGGTGTTATAAACATTGACAACGCCATACCTATAATTTTAGGCGCGAATATTGGAACAACTGTTACTAACACCCTTGTCTCTTTGGGGCATGTGGGTCGAAAAGAAGAATTCAAAAGAGCTATTACCGGCGGATCTGTCCATGATTTTTTTAATATTATGTGTGTCTGCATTTTATTTCCTCTTGAACTAAGTTTTGGATTAATAAATAAACTAGCTTCCTGGATGAGCAAAATATTCATCAATGTCGGAGGAATAAAATTCACTAGTCCCATCAAAATATTGACAACTCCAATTATAAATATAATTAAAAATACCGTCTTAAAATTATCTTTATCCAACAATCTGACATATATTCTATTGTTAATAATATCTTTCGTTTTTCTCTTTCTTGCTTTATATTTTATTGTAAAAATAATGCGGTCCCTGGTCATTGACAAGGCTGAAATTGTACTTAATAAAATAATTGGAAAACATGGTTTAGCCGCTATATTCGTATCTCTGTTTTTTACTGCTATAGTCCAAAGCAGCTCAATTACTATCGCCTTGATGATACCCCTTATCGCCGCGGGAATCCTTACCGTCGAAACAATGTTCCCTCTAATAATGGGCGCCAACATAGGCACAACTACTACCGCTATCCTTGCTTCATTCGCAACTGGAAATCCTGCTGCTGTGACTGTGGCTTTTGCTCATTTCATTTTTAATGTTATTGGTGTCTGCTGTATTTATCCCATAACCCCTTTAAGGAAAATACCTATAAGTTTAGCCCGCAACCTAGGGAGACTTGCATTTAAAAAACGCAGATATGTTATATTATATGTATTAACTCTTTTTTTTGTTATACCCGGATTCCTTATTATGCTGTCAAAATCATTAAAATAAAGGAGGCTCTTATGTTTAAAAATATATTACAATTTTTTAAAGGAAAAGATTTCCTTAACCAAGTGTTAGAGGATTTCAAAACCATGTTAGATGCTGCCGAAGAAATGTTTAAATCTGTCCGTAAAAAACTAATCTACAATGAGGATGAGCCCGGATTAAAAGATAAAATTTACTCAATCGATAAAAAAATAAATGAACTTGAAAAAGATATAAGAAAAAGAATTGTTGAACATCTGGCAGTCCAACCTTCGGTAAACATCCCTACTTCATTACTTTTAATGAGCGTAGTAAAAGATGCTGAGAGATTGGGTGATTACTCCAAAAATCTTTACGAAGTTACAACATTATTAACTAACCCTATCAACCTGAATACATACAAAAATCTTTTTAGTAATATTGATAGCGAGATATTAGGACTTTTCAATCAGACAAAAGACGCATTTATTAAATCCGACGAAAATAAAGCTATTTCATCCTGGGATAATCAAAAAGAAATAAAAACAAAATGCGAAAAAATAATAAAAGAATTATCAACCAGCAAGTTATCAGTGAATGAAGTTGTTTGTTTTACTCTAATATCCCGATATTTTAAAAGGTTGACCGGCCATTTAACTAATATCGCCACTTCTGTAGTACTGCCTATTGATGAATTGGATTATTATGATGAAAGGTTTAAAGGGGAATAATTTATTTTTCGCGCTGGCGCTATTATGAGACAGTGCCTTTAAATAAAAGGCCACCTTATTTACTTCATGGCAAATTTTCGAAATTCCAATAAAATGGCCTAAAATTCTTAATTTGTGAAACCATTTGTTTAGATTTAAAAATAGAAGTTATATTTGAATAGCTGTCTGACCAAGGCCGCTTATTTTTTATTATTTTTGCTTCTTTAGCATTAAGCCATCCAAATTTAGACTTTAGTTGTTCGTATTGTTCTTTATTTTTTGTTAATGTAAACCATTCCGTACTATTGAAATGAGGATTTTTCCAATACCTCATTAAGTTAACACAACCATATATATTTAAAACTTCGGCATTTTTAAACATTACCGGTGTAAGTGTTACATATTTATTAGAAATATGCAACATTATAATTCCTTCGTCTGTAGTGCACCTCAAATATTCCGCAATAGCTTCAGTGGTTAAAAGATGCACAGGAACCGAATCCCCGCTAAAAGCATCTATAATAAGCAAATCATAATATTTATCGGGAATTTTTTGTAAAGATATCCGTGCGTCTCCAAATATATAATTAATTTTGCTTTTTGATTTTTTTAAATAAGTAAAATATTTATTAGCTATTTCATAAACATCTTTATCTAACTCAAAATAATCAATAGTTTGATCTTCTTTCCCATAAATTGCCTGAGTTCCTGTCCCCAGGCCAATGATTCCTATTTTCTTAAAAAAATAATCTTCTGAAGTCATTAATTTACCTATGGGTGAATATTTATGATAATAAGTCAATGCTACATTTTCATCATCTTTATTTAAATACTGAGCTCCGTGAGTAATTGTACCATTCAATAATCGGCGAATTCTACCGCGGTCAAAAATTGTGTATATCCCATAGTAGTTACGGTATTGATAAAGTGGATAATTTCTTGCCCAAAGATAGTCTATAGCAGGGCTGAAACATAAAAGAGAAAATATACTTACACAAAGTGAAACAGGTTTTATTCTTAACTCATCATAAATTAACTTAAATACACTTATAAGGATGACTAAAGCAATAAAATTATAATTTTTAAACACATTCGGCCACAATAAAATAAAAATAATCATATATATATTTAAGCGTATCCTATATGATCCTATTTCTATTTTTCCACTATCAATTGCCATGGCAATTGATATGGCAAATAATCCTACTAAATATTCCACCATTGACACGGAAATCAATGGTAATATCCAGCTAACTAATAAACTTCCGATAAATCCTCCTAAAGAAATAATTAAATAAAATTTCGTCAAATTCTTACTGTCTAACGGTTTATATTTATGAAGTTCACCCTGGCAAAACATGCAGAGAAAGAATAAAAGCAAAGAATGACAAATAAGCGCAATCATAAAAGGAAGATTTCTTTGTTTTGTTATACAGAATAATATAATACCTAATGCGATTAAAAAATGTATTTTTTTATAAATCCAAGAAGGGTACCATGGTTTTTGTTTAAAAGTAAGAACAAAAGAAATTAAATAAATGCATAACGGCAAAATCCAAAGCAAAGGCATAGGAGTTATTTCGTAAGTAACAATATTTGTCACTGATAAAAACATTACAACTCCGGCAATACTTAAAGAAAACCATCGAGCTTTTTCTTTAAACCTGATAGGTTCTATTATTTGTGTCATTTGGCTCTTATTATTTATTAACTTAATTTTCTTAAAAGCTATAATGGAAAAAAAGAATAAAACAAAGTACCCTATTCTCCAAATATTCAGTTGAGTATCTAAATTAAAATGTGTTTCAAAAATCAAAGGATAGGTTAATAGTCCCAAGAAAGAACCAAGATTAGAAATACCATATAAAGCGTATGGATTTGACTGCTCCGGAAGTTCCGAGTTTGCCAAAAAACTTTGAAGAACAATACTGGTTGTTGATAAAACAAAAAAAACCAAGCCAATGCTTAATAATATCTGCAAAAACACATTAAAAACCAAAAAAACATTAATCTGATAGAAAAGATGTGAATATTGCTTATACGGCAAAACCCAAATAGTTAAAAATAATAATAGTAAATGAAAATAGCGGTAACGATGAATATTGTATTTTTTTAAAACAAAGTGAGAGTAAAGATACCCTAACAATAACGTCGCTTGAAAAAAAACTAAGGCTGCCCCCCATACGGCATAAGTACCTCCAAACTTATGAAGCAAACATTTTGAAATTATAAGTTCGATTTGAAACAGCAAAAATGCCGCCAAAAAAGTTATAACATAAAGATACCATATTTTTTTTGATTTTATTATTTTAGCCATTTAATATATTTTTTAAATAATTATATATTTTTCTATCTGCCGGCGCCAAATTCAGCGTATGGATATCTTTTAAATTAAAAAAACCAAAATCATTACATTGTTTAGCCTTAAGTATACCTTTATTAATTTTACACGACCATAAAAAAATTTTGATTTTTAAGTTTTCATTTTCATCAACAAAAGTCTTTATTAATGCTTCCGCTTTTATTTCTAAATCTAATTCTTCTTTAATTTCCCGCTCAATTGCTTTCTGAAAAGTTTCATTTAATTCAACACACCCTCCTGGGAACTCCCATAAAAGGCCATAACTGTCATTTTCTTCCCTCTGGCATATAAGAAATTTATCATCTTTTATTATTAAAGCAGCTACAACATCTAATTCTTTCTTCATAAAAATTGCAATTATAAAAGAAGTTCTTTCTCGAAAATATTATCCAAACCCAGAAGGCAATAAGGATCAAAAATCTTCTTCAAACTTGCCATTGATTTAAGAACTTCTTCTTTATACATAATTTTCAAATACGGTTTTTTCAGCTTACCTATACCATGTTCAGCTGAAACCGTTCCTCCCAAAAAAACAGCTTTTCGGCAAAACATTTCCATATAAGTCTTTGCTTTTAAATTTTCCCGGCCATTTTTAGGTAAAAAATTAAAATGCAAATGAGATTCGCCTATATGCCCAAAATTAACATAGCTCAATCCTGATTGTTTTGCCTGTTCTTTATAAAAAAAATACATTTCTTCAAACTTTTGCCAAGGCACTGCGATATCAGTTGAAGTTTTTATTTGGTTATTCTGCCTTAAAAATTCATTAATCATCTGCGGCAATTTATGTCTAAATTCAAATATTTTTTTTCTATCTTTCGAAGTATCGGCAATAATACTTTCATCCATTAATCCGCCATTTACTTCAATTAATCTTTGCCACTTCTCTATAAGGCCGCCATAATCCTTTTCATCTTCCACTTCTTGTTCAAAATAAACACCTGCTTCTGCTTGTGGAATAAAAGAGTATTCCGATTTTAACATGTCTAACGAATTTATGTCCATAAATTCTAATGATGCCGGAAATAACAAACGTTTTCTCTTTAAATCCTTTATTTCATTTATAAAACATAAAGCATTTCTCTCTTTTTTAAAAAAAATTAATCCATCAAAAATATTAACAGGAATTTTTTGAAGGATGATTTTGCATGATAAAATTATACCTAAAGTTCCTTCACTCCCAATAAACAAATCAATTAAATCCATATCATCTTTTATGAAATACCCGGCCTGAGATTTAACCTTTGGTAAATTGTACGATGGAAGCCGAAATTTAAATTTTTTACCATTATATTCAAAATTAAAAATTCTTTTTAGAGCTTTAATTTCTCCTCTCTTTATTCTAATAACATCTCCCGTTGTAAGACAAACATCAATCTCTGCGACATAATTTCTTATTGAACCATAACCAAAACCTCTGACTCCTGAAGCGCCTGTAGCAATTGCTCCTCCAATAAGAGCTAATGATTCAGTTGGGGCAGCCCGTAAAGTTAAACTATATCTGTTAGCTTCTTTTTCTAAATTTTCTAACGGAACTCCGCATTCTAATTCAATAAAATTATTATCTTTATCTATGTTAATAATATTTCTTAAATTTCCCATCGAAATTATTGCGCCCTGGAAAGGGACACAGCCGCCAGTTGTTCCTGTACGTCCCGAGGAAACAGTAAAAACAATTTTTCTGTTAACGCAATCATTAACAGCTGCTAAAATTTCTTCCCTATTTTTAGGCAAATAAAGAAGCGAAGAATTGCCCTGGATATTAGAAGTATCTTCTAAATATGTAATTATCTCTTCTTTTTTATTTTTTATAATCATACTGTGAGATTAAAACTCGAAGTTAAAGCTTACAGCCAAAGCCTCTGTTTCAACAAACTGACCTTCTACATTAATCCAAACTTTTTTATTTAAAGGGATATCAAAACCGCAAACCGCACCCAAATTCTCTGTCAAATCTGACATTATCCGAATTCTATCATCACCTATCCAATGTATATAATCCAGTCTTGACCATTTTATGCCCCCATAAGGTGTAATCCTATTAAAGGAATAGGAAGCTAATAAAGATAATTGCCAATCATCTAAGATTGCTTTATTTTTTTGGCCATTTAAATGAATAAATTCAGGATGGACACTTATATGCTGAAAACCGAAAACCATTTTTATTTTTTCAGTATCATAAAACTTCACCCTAAATCCATACCCCCCGGCAAACCCTGACGGATAATCTATTTCGTCACTTTCAAAGGGGTGCTGTTTGATGTTCCCTAATCCGGCTTTCAAATCTAAAGATAACCAATCATATAACCCATATGAAAGTTGAAAAAAATGCTGATTACTTCTTACTTCCCCATGCTCGCTTTCAAGGTGCCGATTAAATAGACTATGAGACTGAAATCCTCCAAAAAATTCCCCTTTCTCAGGAGATCTTGTTCCATAACAAGGGGCTGAATAAGCGGAATAAAAAACTAAAAACGAAATAACCAAAATGAATCCAATTTTTTTTATCATCCCCTCTCCTTTTTTAAAGATTATATCAAATTTTTTGTTTCCTGCAATCAAATTATGGCGCTGTTGCAAAATAAGCTAAAAGTTTCATTCCCACAGAAGTGCGAATCCAGAAAGCCAATAGTTCCGGATTGTCCGGTCAAGCCGGACAATGACAAAAAGGTATTTTGCAACAGCGCCATTATTCCTCGAGTATTAAAAAATTTAATAGATTCCCGCATTCCAGGAATGACAAAGAAGGGGCGCAATACACAATAATAATTATAAAATTATATTAATTTTAATATACTCGATTTACCAGGAATGGCTTATTGGAGCAAAAAATAATGTTGACTGGCCGTTTATATCGGCAGAAGTAACTTCGGGATTAGTATGAGGATCTAATTGTTTTGATGGGTCTAAACGTATAGCTAGATTTTGAACCTCAACTCCTCCATCTCGCAAGACTAAGCCAAAAGGCTTAGTCCCATGTAAATTAACCCAACATCTACTTACATACTCCTCACCCCCGGGCCCGATATAATCATCAATAATGATTGTTTTTGAACTGTTATAAAACCAATATACAACAACCCGGTCATCACTATAGTCAAAAGGTGTGTTGTTTGGTGTACCTATAGCCCCAACTCCGCTTCTGTCTTGCCTTATAACTATTCCTTTCTTAAGCCCGGGTTGACTTACATCTATGCTTAATCCTGGATTGACGGCATCTCCGCTAGCCATAAGAACAGCTTTATGTATAGATTCTACTACAAAGTTAAACTCATTTAACACGTCACTCTTCTTATCCGATGAAACAAAAATTTCATGGCTGGCATAATACATAGACATAGCGCCCAAGACTATAACCCCCATTAAAGTCATCGCTATTATAAGTTCAATTAAGCTAAGTGTTTTTTTCATTGAAGAATTATTTTATTGATTTTTACTTAATGATAAGATTCACAATATTAAAAAAAAATTTCCGTTTATTACTCGTCAGGATAATTTAAAGTTATTTGTAATTCCCGGTAATCTCTTCCAGCTACTCTTCTAACCTGATAAAAATTATCATCAGGAGCCGCGGCCCCATAAGCTATACCATCAATATTATAATTCGGTAAAGAATATTTAGTCCAAGCTGTATTAACCGCATAAAGAGGCCCGCTAACATCTCCCCAAGTATCTTGCCTTACCTTACTTTTTAAATCGTCAAAAATACTTCGCGCCACATAATTAAGAATTGACCGTTTGTTAGAATGTTTTATATACTCTCTTGCAACTAAAAAGGAAGAGAACATCCCTCCAAATACAATAGCCATAATAACTGAACTAACGATTACCTCAACTAAAGTAAAAAATTTTTTTATTTTAATCATAGTAGAATAAATTTATTAGAACGCGGTAATAACTTCATTTTGATCTATCTGCCAATTACTTGTCCCACCCCCATTTTGAGCTTTACCATCAAATGTATTTCCAGTTGCATTTTCAACATTAAAATCCCAATTTGATAAACCTCCGACAGGTAAATCTAAATTTAATCTATTGTTACAATTAATATTATCTGAACAATTTACATATCCGCCAACTTCTAACCGGTAAATTCTTTCCGCAGCTCGTATCAATTTTAACTGTGTTTGAGCTTCTCTATCTAAAATCTTTCTTTTTGCGTTAATATATGCAGGCAAGCCAAAACTAATAAGAAGGCCTACTACTACAACTACAATAATTGTTTCGATTAAACTAAAAGTCAATCTTGTTTTTCTATTTGTAAACATAAATAAATACTCCCTAATACAAATTGTTTAATTCATTAGGAGTGCTGTTCAATTTATTAAAAATAGATACACCACCCCTACCTATATTCGGATAGAGACAGTGTATCTTATTCTTAGATACCTGATTATTTAAAAAATTTCTTAAAGCAATTATGGAGTAAAACCATCTACCATTACCCCATCTTGATCAATAGTTATAGATTCTGTAGCGTTAGGCCCATCAACTCTTACCATAGTAAGAAGAAAAGCACTTGCTGACGATCCTGTAACATCATAAGTCCAATCCGTATCCGCATCAATTTCTACCATTTCAATAAAATCGTTCAATCCAGACGCGGCCAATCCATCATTGGCAACATCAAGATAAATATCCATTTCAGCCCTATACATCTTTTCTGCCTGAGTTATCAAAGTTCCGTTATGTTTGGCTTTTGCCCCTTTGGTTTTCTCAACTACCTTAAGATACTGTGGAACGGCAAATGTAGCCAAAATAGCAACTACAATAACAACGATTAACAATTCAATCAAAGTAAACCCTTTTTTCATTTACACACCTCCTAAGTTTTTGTCTAATTAATTTATATCATATTAGACAGCCTATTTCAACTATTCAAACTTTCACTCCAAACACCCTAGTTTAATCAAAGGTTAGCCAATATCAGAAATCTTAAAAATAGGTAAAAATAAAGAAATTACTATTCCACCTATAATAATCCCCATAAAAATAATCATCAAAGGTTCAAAAGCCGCAACAAGCCTTTCGACACTGGTTGTTAACTCTTTTCTATAATGTACCGAAACTTTTTCGAAAACGCTGGGCATTGTCCCTGTTTCCTCTCCAATCTTAGACATTTCGGAAATTAAAAGCGGAAAAATACCTTGTTTAGAAAACTCTTCAGATAATGTATTACCATCTCTAACCCTTTGCTCAACAGCTAATATTTTATCTCTAAAAAAAGTACTGCCTACACATTGAGAAGTTACTTCTAAAGTATAAACCAAGGGTAACCCTCCGTCCAAAAGAATATATATAGTTGAAGTTATGCGTTCCAAATAAATTAGATATAATAGATTTCCAAGTATTGGCAATCTAATAGATATTTTATCCCAAACTTTTTTTGTTCCAGGTAAATTTTTCAAGTACATAAACAAAATACCAAAAAGTACAAAGATTAAGACTACCAATCCAAATTTTTCCTGCAAAACATTGCTAACGTTAAAAAGAAATTGTGTTAGAGGCGGCAGCTCTACGTCAAACTGAGTGAAAAGACTGCTGAATTGAGGAAATATAAACTTTAAAAAAACAATAAGAGCTAAAAAGGCGGCAACAAGTAATATTGCTGGATAAATCATCGCGCTTTTTATTTTACGTTCAAATTCCATTTTCATTTCTAAATAACCGGCAAGTCTTTCTAACACAAACGGGAGATTCCCCGAAGTCTCACCTACTCTTACAATCCCCACCCAAAGAGGATTAAATATCTTAGGAAATTTTTCGATTGATTCTCCAAAAGACAATCCATTTTTTATTTCCTTAAAACAACTCTTTAATACCTTTTCCAAACCTAAACTGCCTGTTTGTATTGAAATTATTTCTAAACTTCTTAATAAAGTTACTCCACTTGAAAGAGTGGTGGAAAGATTTCGGGCAAAAAATGTCAAATCATTTAACTTAACAGAAGCTCTCTTTCTATTTCTTTTACGAAAAATTTCCGAATTTGAAGATTTCGCTCCTTTTTTTAATTCTTTTACCTCAACAATAAAAAAATCTCTTGCCCTTAGCTTAGCCACAATCTCAGTCTGTGAACCAGCCTCTTCCGAACCTTTTATTGTTTTTAAATTTTTTGTTTTTACAACATAATGAAATATCGGCATAGCTTTTACCTTACCTTTAAACTACTTTCATCCCATTAATAATTTGCCGTAATAGCAAGTATTTCTTCAAGTGAAGTAATACCCTCTTCTACTCGTTTCAGTCCGCTTTGCAAAAGAGTCAAAGTTCCTTTTTTTTGAGCTAATTTCATAATCTCAGGAGTGCTGGCTCCCCTATTTATCAGCGCTCTCATTTCCTCATCTAAAAATATTATTTCTGAAATTGACGATCTGCCTTTATATCCTATATAATTACATTTATCACAACCTTTAGCTTTATAAATCACAGGAGACGATAGGACAATTTTATCAGAAACATCTTCTTTTCTTAACTCATACGGTTCTTTGCAATGAGGACACAATTTTCGTAATAATCTTTGTGCCACAATTAACCTTAAAGCAGCTGTTACCAAATAACTCGGTATCCCTATATCAACAAGCCTATTAACCGTAGAGACAGCATCATTGGTATGAAGAGTAGCGAACACCAAATGCCCAGTCAAAGCTGCTCTTATAGTCATTTCCGCGGTTTCTAAATCTCTTATTTCGCCTACAAGGATAATATCCGGGTCCTGTCTTAAAAAACACCTTAAGGCATTAGAAAAAGTTAAACCAATCTCCGGCTTTACTTGTACCTGATTTAATCCGTCAATTCTGTACTCGACAGGATCTTCAATTGTAAGTATATTTTTTGTTGTGGATTTTGATTCATTCAAAGCAGCATAAAGAGTTGTTGATTTACCACTGCCGGTAGGGCCTGCCAACAATATAAGGCCATAAGAGGAGCTAAGCCCTTTTCTTATAATTTCCAATTCCTCCCTTAAATAACCGAGTTTTGCTAAATCTAAGGGTATTCGCGTTTTATCTAATATTCTCAAAACTGCCTTTTCTCCATAAATTGTAGGCAAAGTAGAAACTCTCAAATCAATAACACGTTCTCCCATTTTAACCATAAATCCTCCATCCTGTGGAAGCCGTTTCTCAGCAATATCCATTTTAGATATTATTTTTATTCGTGAAATAATAGGTAAATATAAAGACAGAGAGGGAGAAGGCATATCATAGAGTACACCATCTATCCTATACCTGACACTTAATTTCCCATAATGAGGTTCAATATGTATATCCGAAACATTATCTTCTATTGCTTGGCCTATCATAAGGTCTACCAGCTTTACAACAGGGGCTTCTTCGGCCTGAGCTATCAATTTATCTAAACTTAGGTCTGTTTCTTCTGCAAACAATTCTTTAATATCACCCCCAGCCACTTCTCCCGCAACTTGCATAGCATCTCTAAAAATTTTGTCTTTACCGTAAAATTCTTCTATGGCTTTCAAAATATTATTTTTTGTAGCTACAACAGGGTTAATCTCACAACAAGTTATTTTTTTTAAATTATCCACTAAAATCAAATCTAAAGGATCAAACATAACTACAGTTAACGAATTCAAACCTCTCGAAAGAGGCAAAACTACATTTCTAAGGGCAAAATTATGGGGAATAAGTTCTTCTAAATTCTGATCAACCGCCGGCTTCAATTTCCCTGAACTCAAAGAAATATAAGGGATACAAAGCTGTTTACTTAAAGCTATAACAATCTGTTCTTGGTTAACATAAGCTAATTTAACTAAAATTTCACCTAATTTGCCTCCTTCCTTTTCCTGCAATAAGATAGCTTCTTTAAGCTGGACTTCTGTGATGTTACCTTCGGAAACCAATATATCTCCTAATCTTTTATGCCGTTTCATTCTATTATTTCCTTTTCTAAATTAAAATAATTATTTTATTTCATGCTTACCCAAACATTAAATATATTTCACCTGAGAAACCGGCCTAAAGCCTTTTTAACCGCTTTTCTTTTGGAACGATTGACTTGTTCTCTTAAAACAGGTTTTTTTTGTCTACCAATTAAAAGTGTATTTTTATTAATAACTTTAGGTGTAACAAATACTAAAAGCTCTCTATCTCTATTTTGCGAGCCGGGTTTCTCTCTATAACGGAATAATCCTCCTAATAGAGGTATATCTCCCAACATTGGAATTTTTCTTTTAGTTTCTCCTTCATACTTTCTTATAAGCCCGCTTATCAATAAAGTTTCTCCATCTTCCAACCTAACTATATTCTTTGTCGCCCTTTCTTCAATATTTTTTATATTTCCCTCTGTCATCCCTGTTATCCGCAAACCGCTATCTACCGAACCTTTATTAAACATTTCTATAAACAAAGTAATCTCATTAGTAAGAGGATTTACATTCGGAGTCACCCTTAATTTTGTCCCTGTCTCTTCTCTTTCTACATCTTGAGTTATTCCGCCGCTTTCGTTCTCTGTTGTTGTAACACCTATCGCTTCATGAGCTGTTATATTAACTTCTGCCGTTTCATTAGAAAGAGTTAAAATTTTAGGCCGTGCTATAAACTTCGTACTAGTTTCTTCTGTTAAAAATTGCATAATGGTTGTAAAACTCCTTAAATCTAAAATACCTAACATCGAAGATGAAACATTGGTCTCATCAGCTGAGGCAGAAGCAGTACCCTCTAGTTGAGATTCCGCATTTTTAAGGAGGCTTCTTCTGAAAGGAAAATAGGATGATCTTGCACCAGGGACATATTTCGCGTATAAGCCATTTTCAAATTTAAACCCCATTTTATCCAGCTTAGATTTTGAAACATCCAACATTTCCACAGAAATCATTACTGCTGGATTAGGAATATCTAATTTTCGCACTACATCATCAATAACTTTAAACTGAGACGGAACATCAATAACAATTAATGAATTCGTAGCGGAATCTTCTATAATCTTACCGACCTCACTAAGTACCCCTTCTACCGCACTTTTAAGCCCCCCCGACTCTGAGCCGGATGATCCCATTTTATCTTCTACTTCTTTTTGAAGCCTAGAACCTGAAACCCTTACATAATTTAACCGATAAATTTTAGTCATTAATTCTATAGACGGCCTCCCCATTTCTTTAACTATAAAGGCTTTTGATTCAGGATAAAAAGCATAAGCTAAATTATTAGCTTCAAATATCAAATCCATAGCTTTCTTCAATGGAACTTTATCCATATATAAGGTTATTTCCCTGTCTCTAACAGCTTCTGTAGTTACAAAATTTAACCCTGTCTGCTGCGAAAGCATCTTTAATACATCTACCATTTTTGCTTTCTCTAAATCCAGAGAAACAGTTTTTTGAGAAACAGCCATCATATCCGATCCATCTATCGTTATCTGAGAAAAAATTTTATCAGTAGAGAAAATAACTAAGAGTACCAATATAAAAAAAACTTTTTTCATTTTTCCCCCGTTTTCTTAGTTTTCTTTTCATATACTTTATCCCCGTAAAGAAAAAATACTTTATTCCCTTCAATTCTCAAAACTTCTAAATTTATATTTTCTATTTTAAGGCCTGTATTAATTTTATAAATTTTATCACCAATATTATAAATTTCACCACCAATTATCGTTTGAGGCTTATCCGTTCCCCAAAGAATACCTTGGATATCAAATTCAGGTAATGTTAAATCCGGCATTTCAACTCCAGAATCAACTATAGTCTCTTTTCTTTCTTCTATAATCCGAACAGGAAAAAAATCTTCAAAAGGATCCCTTTTTTCACCATCCTGAGGATAAACTATATTCGAAATCAATAATGTTAAAACTATTATCTTTAATATTTTAGTCATTTTTTAAGAATGATTCCCTTTACTAATAAATCTATTTTAATCTTTTGTTTATCTTTACCTATCCTTACTTTAACAATTTCCAAACTTTTTGTTTCTATTGTCTTAATAAAACTCACAAATTGATCAAAAAAACAAGACATTTTCAAATCAATACTGCTCTCCCAATACACCCTCTGATCTTTTCTTGATGTTCTCAATGAAGTGATGCTTATCCCATTATTCTCAGCACTTTCTTCTAAAAATTTTCTAAAAATCATGACATCTTTTCTGAAAAATTTCTCAGCTTCTTTTTCAAAATTAACGGTATATTTTTCCCATTTGTCCAAAACTTTCTTTTTTTGTTCAACCGCTTTAATCTCTTTATCTAATTTTTTGTTTTTCTCCGCATAATACGACAATAATGACTTTGTACTAAAAAATAAAATACCACAAATGAGTGTTACTGCCACATAATTTTTGTATTGCGCAAAATCAATGTTTTTATTTAATTCCATTTTGATTAAATCAAATTATCTACTAATGATAATATCTATGATACTTTCAAAAAAAGCTCTTCCATTTTAGATCATTCCTGCAATCTTATTGTAAATTCCGTAACAATAAAATTTCCTTTTTTAACTCGGGTTGAAGATTCAACCTCTATATTTAAAAATTTTGAATTTATGCCCTCTTGTTTCCGTAAATTTTCAATAAACTCATCTATGCCTCTTTTTTCTTCATAATTATCATCTCGAAAAATATATCCACTTATTTTAGCGGAGTATTGATTTTTTAATTTGGATAAATCTAAACTGGAAAACCATAATCTTGAAGGAAGAACACTCTTCTTTCCCATAGTTTCTAAAAACTCTGATAATCGGGAAAGAGCCTTGAAATCTTTTTTTAAAATTTTAACTTCTCCCCCTTTAGATTTCACCAAGGTCTCTATTCCTTTTTGATTGAGCCCTTCTAAATCACTATGAATAATAATACTGTCTTCTTTTTGTTTTAGTTCCTTTCTCTTAGAAAAAAGCATATTTTCCTGAAAAGTTGTTAAAATAATCAAAAAAAATAATCCTAGACCGGCCAACCCAACTAATAAACTTACTCTTAAGGGAGGAACCTCTTGCGTACTATCTACTGCTTCTTCTGTCCCAGTCGATGATTTTAAAACTGGTTTAAAAGACTTAGTATATATGTATCTATAAACACCACCTAATGCTTTTACATTCTCTACTGTAGAATTTTCATAATTAGTTAAATCACACGGAGAAAAAAATTGTATACCTACTTGTCCGGATCCTTTTAAAGAACTTATTAATTCTTGATTAGAGCTATCGGTTATAATAATAAATTTATCCAAATTGGAAATTTTAAATTCTCTTTTAAAATACTGAAAAGAAAGGCTGATAGATTCAATGAATTTATTAAAATCAACTGCGCCTTCTAAGTTAGGTATATTGATATAACGATTAAAAACAAGCAGGCCATTCTGAAAAAAACTAAGATA
>JAUVUO010000004.1 GCA_030601015.1 Candidatus Omnitrophota bacterium
TAAGTACCTACGGTTAAAGCTCCATTCATCATAAATTTCATGCATCCGGTGCCCGACGCTTCCAACCCGGCTGTAGATATCTGCTCTGACAAATTACTTGCCGGAAAAATCTTTTCAGCCAAAGAAACTCTATAATTTTCCAAGAATACAACTTTAAGCTTATCCCCAATACTTTTATCTTTATTAACAACTTCAGCAATATTATTTATAAATTTAATAATAAGCTTTGCCATAGCATACCCTGGGGCTGACTTACCCGAGAGGATAAAAGTCCTTGGAACAAAATGTGCTTTAGGATTCTTTTTTATTTTAAGATATTGAGAAATAATAAACAGTCCGAACATTAACTGTCTTTTATACTCATGTATACGTTTAACTTGAACATCAAAAATGGATTCAGGATTAATAATAATCCCGGTAGTCTTCCTAATATAATCTGAAAGATCAATCTTATTAGTTTTTTTTGCCTCCTGCCATTGTCGGCAAAACGAACTGTCTTTACTGAAAGGGTGAATTTTTTCCAAATCTAAAGAATTTATTGTCCAACTATCCCCGATTGCTTCAGTAATCAAATCGGAAAGATTTATATTAGATTTTTGGAGCCATCTACGTTGAGTTATACCATTAGTTTTATTATTAAATTTTTCGGGATACAAATCATAAAAATCTTTAAAAAGCTGATTTTTTATAAGTTTCGAATGTAATCTTGAAACTCCGTTAACAGAATGAGAACCTATTATGCAAATAACTTCCATGCGTATTTTCTTGCAAACTCCCTCTTCAATTATGGACATTCTTCTTAATCTATCATTATCTCCGGGATAATTAGTAGATACTTCTTTTAAAAAACGTAAATTTATTTCATATATAAGCTCTAAATGCCTGGGCAGAATTTCTCCAAAAACAGTAACCCGCCACCTTTCCAAGGCCTCAGGCATAACCGTATGGTTTGTATAACCAAAAGTCTTTACGACTATATCCCAGGAAGTATCCCAATCATAATTTTCTTCATCAATTAAGATACGCATTAACTCAATAACCGCAAGCGCCGGATGAGTATCATTAAGCTGAATTGCAACCTTATTAGGGAATTCATTAAAATCAATATTCTCCACCTTAAACCGCCGAATAATATCAGAAATAGATGCTGCCGTAAAAAAGTATTCCTGTTTTAAACGCAATTCTTTTCCTTGGCTAATATTATCATTAGGATAAAGAACTTTAGAAATGCTTTCTGAGAAAACCTTATTATAAACCGCGCCTTCATAATCTCCTTCATTAAAATATTTAAAGTCAAATTCATCACTGCTTTTAGCTGACCATAACCTTAAAGTATTCACAACATCAGTTTTATAACCTGATATAGGTGTATCATAGGGCACGGCCAAAACATCTTCCGTATTTACCCATTTAACTCTTAACTTTCCTTTTAAATCATTAAACATATAAGTATGTCCATAAAATTGCACTTTAGCCGTATATTCTAATCGGGAAAATTCCCAAGGATTACCTTTACTAAGCCATTTATCAGGAGACTCTATCTGATAACCATTTTTAATTTTTTGATTAAAAATACCATAATCATACCTAATACCGTATCCATTAGCAGGAATACCTAGGGTTGCCATTGAATCTAAAAAACAAGCCGCCAGCCGCCCTAATCCGCCATTCCCCAAACCGGCATCTGTCTCGCAATCACGGATTATTTCTAAATCAATACCCAACTCTTCCATAGCAATTTTAACTTCATTTTCAATATCCAAATTAGCGATATTAGTGCCTAATAATCTGCCGATTAAAAACTCTAAAGACAAATAATATACTCTCTTTAAATTTTGTTTATGGTATTTCTGCTGAGTAGCAATCCATCTTTCAATTATTCTATCTCGAATAGTAATAGCTAAAGCCATAAAATTATCATCCCAAGTCGTACTATGTTCATCCTTAGCTAAGGAATATTGCCGTTTCGAAAGAAATGAGCGTTTAATCCCCTCCTTAGTCATATCTCTATAAACAATTTCCCAATTTATAGCTTTTTTCTTACCACTCATATTCAACCCCCTGCTTTTTGCAAAGCACTCTACTTACACATAAAGTTTATAACCTTTGATAAACTAAATCTCTGTACCCGAAGGAACTATTATATTTTTTGGTATAATAACAATCCCATCCCTTATTGAATACATATCAGATTCAAAATAATCAATATTTTTCTCATTTATTATTTTTACTTTTTCTCCAATACGGACATTTTTATCTATAATAGCTTTTTTTATTACACTTCCCTTGCCTATACCTATAGAAGGTATCCCTCTTTTTTTATCTTTTTCTATATCCTCTATTGATTGATAAAAATCCCCGCCCATTATTATTGAATCTTCAATTCTAACAGCTTCTAGGATTCTGCTTCTTAAACCAATAACTGAATGTTTTATATGACAATCAAGGAATATTGACCCTTCTCCTAAAATAGATTTTTCTATATGAGAATCCTCTATTTTAGCAGGAGGCAGGTAACGAGGCCTGGTAAAAAATTGCCATTCTTCATTAAATAAATCCAATGGAGGCAAAAAATTTGTAAAACAAATATTTTCTCTATAAAATGAGTCAATCGTTCCTATATCTTTCCAATAGCCTTTATGCACATACGCGAAAGTAGAATGCTTAGAAAAAGAATCAGGAATAACTTCTTTACCAAAGTCAGTCTTTTTATTATCTAATATCTTGTCCAAAACGCTCTTATCAAAAAGATATATTCCCATTGAAGCCAAATAAAACTCTTTATTATCACTTTTTATAGACATACCTTTAACGGCACTCTCATTTTGCGGTTTTTCAACAAAATTTTTAATTCTAGATTGTGTATCAGCACACATTATTCCAAACTCTTCTATTTGATCAGGAGGAACAGGATTACAGGCTATAGTAATTTGGGATTTATTTGCGAAATGAAATCTTAACAAATTTCGAAAATCCATTTTATACAATTGATCTCCTGAAAGAACTAAAACATATTTTATCTTGGGGTCATTAAAATGTTTAAGACATCTGCGCACAGCGTCGGCACTACCTTGAAACCAATCCGCACTATCTTTAGATTGTTCAGCCGCCATTATTTCTACAAACCCTTTTGAAAAACTATCTAGCTTATAAGTTCTGGCTATATGTTTGTTAAGGGATTCCGAATTAAATTGAGTTAAAACATAAATATGGTTAAACCCGGAATTCAAAGAATTACTTATGGGGATATCTACTAATCTATACTTTCCGGCAAAAGGGACTGCCGGTTTTGACCTATCTTTAGTAAGAGGAAAAAGCCTATTCCCTCTACCTCCGCCTAAAACTAAACATAACACCTCTCCCATATTCCAACTCGTTCCTTCTGTCTCGGGCCGAGACAAGCGCGGCCCCTACATTTTTATTTTATTTACAAATATATATCTCTCTCTTCCTCGTTTTTTCTTCCCTTTTCTTTTCGCCTAAAAACAATTTATTTTGCGAATAAATAAGCATATGACTTTTGCGCAAACAAAACTTATTTCACGCCGTGAAACGGCGTATATTTCGCTGGACACAGTGAAGAACTTCTATCCTTTTCTCCTCTTTGTCATTCCTGCGGATGCCAGCGGTCTTGCGTCTAGGCAGGTCCAAGATTTTGCTGTTAGGCAGAAAAAATCTCTTATTTGAGGTCCCGGCATTTGCCGGGATGACAGGAGTGGAACACATTCTCCCCTAAGGACTCCTGAACTTAACACTATAAGCTTCTTCACCTCAATATTTATACGCTTTCATCAACCCGTTAACTCGCAAACTAGTTAACGCTTAATTATTTCCTCGCCTCTTCGGCAAATCTCCTTAGCATAGTCAGTCCATATTCCGGACCCCCAATAACGATAACAGCTGGTCTGAGAAAGAAGCAAATAAAGCAAAGCTTCTCTATAATCCGAATCTTTCGCATCCCCCCCCTTTTTATCAAATCTCTCATGAAATTCAGCGCTTAATTCATTTATTGGGTCTAATACATCTTGATAACCGTGAACCCAATTTTTATCACTTGTCCATGATGCTTTATCCAAATTAAGCCCTTGATATTTATCTTTTGCTGCCTCAATCGCCTTATCAGCTGCTCTGGGATAAAACTCATCAAAAAATTCCCATATTTTATTTTGACATATCGGCTGAACCGGAATAAAATCTTTTGGTTCAATTCCAATTTTCCGTATATATTCTAAATATTCAGTGCCATTCATACCCACCACACCTTCAGTACTTATTTCTGAATAAACACTCTTATATTTTGGAGGAAATTCATTCATCATTACCCCGCCATTCTCCCCGTCACTAATTTGCAAAACAAAAGGCGGTATACTTTTACCACAAAAATCCTCTCTAGGTTTAGATTTTGCTTCATAATAAGGCTGCATTTGCGCGACAAGTTTTGTATCTGAACCTTGCGTTTTTATGAGTACAATAATTTCTTCAACATCACCTAACGAATTCTTAGCTATAAGCTTATGAGGAATGTAAGGGTTACTTATACCCGTTCCATCAAGATTTTCAATGGTATGTTCTTGAACCATTACCCATTGATAGCCGCATTCTTTTAAAGTTTTCACATATTCATAACATGTGTCAGGATGTATAGGCAGATGCATCTCGGGAGGAGAAAATCCTTTTACACGTTTAAGAGCTTCAACCCCAAATATAGAAGCAAAATGCTGCTGCCAAGCTAATATATGCAGTTTTATATCAGGGATAGGGGTAGATGAAACAACCGAATGCGACCACATAGTCCCTAACCATTCCACATACCTATAATACTTGGAATCACAAGTAATCAATTTCAAATCATCCAAAACTTTTCCAGCCTTCATCTGCTCCAGCCCCCAAAAAAGATTACCTGAATAGTCTAACATTACCCTGGGATTTTTCCCTCCACTTACAAGTTCTCTTATAAAATCAGACATCCTGGAATAACACCAAAGAAAAACAGAAGCATTATGATTATCACCTATATCCGGATGGTCAAACATATATTGAAGATTATTTATTAGATCCGCGTTTTTAAGATCCGGACTATCGGATAAAATGGTGGGCTGATGCATATGAAGAGCTATACCAAAGACAGAAATAACTTTATCAATATTAATATTAGAGATTGAAGCATAGGCCTCTTCTCCAAGAAGGCTTATCTCTTGTATTTTTTTTTCATCTCCGGTGATTTTAGGAAAATTAACCATTTTAAAGGTTGTTGGCTTTTTCTTTTTTTTGTTTCAATAAATTTAAATTTGAGGTAAAAAATTCACCGCAATCAATTTGTGAAAATATATTGTCTTTATACTCAATTTCTTTTAACCATTCTTCATCTATGATATTGTTTAACATATCATGATATATCCTGGTAAATCTGTTAATATGTATTTTTACTCTTTTATGGGCATAAGGAACCATGGTTCCTGTTTTCATAATAAACGCCCAATCACTAGCTTGAGCTAATAAAATTTCTCTCCCGGCCTGATTAAGCGCGCGTTTAAATATATTATCGTTACATTCATTAATATATCCGGAAAATTTGTCGGATAATTCATTCATTCTTTCACCTGCTTTATGAATATGTCTGTATAACCAATCATTACTCCCTTCAACCCAATATTCATTATATCCTTTGTATCCCCAACTGGAAGCTGACGGCATGCTAATTTGATTAGTCGGATATTCATAAAGATATTCATAAGGGGTGATCATTTGTATGGTTTCCTGATCATAAAAAATTTTGCGGGCAAGAAAGTCTATCCACATAGGCCCTTCAAACCACCAATGGCCGAATAATTCGGCATCATAAGGAGCAACAACAATCGGTTTTCTATCCATAAAACTAGACAGATGTTCAATTTGTTTTTGCCGGTTATGCATAAAATTACCGGCATGAATGGCTGCTTTATCGCGAGCCCAATCCGGTTGATAAGGCTCCTTGTATGATGACTTTCCGGTTATTCTCCAATACTTAAGCCCTGTGTTAACACGTAACCCCGACGGATGGATATAATGTTTAATATAATTGAAATCTAACTCAAAACCTATATCTTTATAATACTCTCTATAATCGGTATCACCGGGATACCCTTCCTTCGAACTCCATACCTGTTTTGATGACTCAATATCTCTCCCAAACGCTGCTACTCCGCTCGGGCAGTATAAAGGAGCATAAACTCCATATTTCGGTACAGGGTCAGCATTAAGAATACCATGCGAATCAGTAAAAAAATATTTAAGCCCCGCATCCTTTAACACTTTATCTACTCCGGGATAAAACCCGCATTCAGGCAGCCAAAGACCTCTCGGAGGCCTATCAAAAGTCTTTGTATAATGTTCAACCCCCACATTCACTTGAGCTCTCACATCCGACGCGTTAATATTAAGTAACGGCAAATATCCATGAGTAGCACAACAACCTATAATTTCTAAGTAACCTTTATTCTGAAATTCTTTAAAAGCGTTTACAATATTTTTATTATATTTCCTTAAAAAAAGTTCTTTAGCCTCATTCAGCTTTCTATTATACATTAAAGCTAAACCATGAAAATTAGGATCATACCCTGTCCTATCCATTTCTTTCTCCGAAAGTTCAATCATTTTATCTAAATGCCTAACATACCGGCCTTGAAGTAAAGGATCTTCTAACATTGACACTAAGGTAGGGGTCATGGACATTGTAATCCTAAAACCAACGCCGTCTCTGATCAAGTTCTCATAGACTTGTATTAAAGGGATATAAGTTTCTGTTATCGCCTCATACAGCCAATTTTCCTCAAGAAAATTCTCATCCTCCGGATGACGAACATAAGGCAAATGAGCATGCAGAACAAGGGATAGATAACCTTTAAACATTTAAAACTCCTTTATAATGAAATATTGTATTTTTTAAGTTTCACCAATCTTTGATAAAAAATTCACTAGCTCCAATAAAATTTCCGGAGGCAAACTCACTCGCTCCCGCAAAAAATCCGGAGGATGACTCTTCCTCAGCTACAAGAACCATCTCCTCGGAAGCTCCTTTTTGCCTACTTTTAATATAATACCCTTTCGGCAATTTTGAAAGAATCTTTTCCCTTTCTTCTTCACTCGCGCCTTCTAAAAACAATAAATATTTCTCATATTGTTTGTCAGAATCTTTTTTAAATAACACATCTTTTAAGGAAGGCTGCCAATCCTCATAATAATTTTTTATATCTTCTTCCGTAAGAAAAATTATTTTTCTATATCTATAATTTGAATTCGTACCCCCTAATCCTTTATTATTTTTATTTGCCTTAACCCTAGCAACAATATAACGGGAATGTTCTGTCTCATCTATAAATTTCATCCACATTTGTTCTGTTCTTGGAGAATACCCTACTCTAGGGGTATGAACACAATTTGATCTGCTTAAAGCAAAAAAATCTCCGGATTGAGTCCTAATTCCTATTTCACCAACATAAGATTCATTGTCCGACCATAAATTAATATGCCAATTATTTATATACGCGCCTACATCAATATCAAAATAATGATTGGCATTTTTGCCATTAAAATCGATTAACGAAACTTCATATAACCGCAATATTGTCTTAGCCCCTTCTACTTCATTGGAACTTAATTTTTTAGTTAAATTTTTCCAGGAAGTTTCTGAAATTTCCCAATAAGCATAAATCCAAAAGGGATCTCTAACCAGCAACCTTAAATTTGTAGTACCATAATGAGACGGTAATTCCTGTTCCTCCGAAAAAAATCCGGACTTCTGAACATTTTTTTTTGCTGCTGATTGGAGATTGGCTTTTATGGGGCTATCGATATTAACATTTTTTTTAAAAAATACCGATTCACTCTTATAAGGAGTAAAAATTTTATTTTTTTTAACATTTTTTTTTGAGACTGAATTATCTTTTGTCTTAACTAATTTAGAATTATCTTTTGTCTTAACTAATTTAGAATCATCTTTTGTCTTAACTAATTTAGAATCATCTTTCACGAATTTTTTAGTTTTAGTTATTTTTTTTGAAACTTTAGTTAGAGCCGGCTTGGTTTTTTTCTTCCGTAAATTTACGGGGCCTAAACTCTTGCCTTTAATAATATTTTCTCTTTCTTTGGCAGGATTAGTAACTTTCTTAACACGAGAAATGCTTTTGTTAGATTTTGGCTTCTTATTCAAGCTTTCTCCTTTTAAATAAATTAACTACAATAGGCTTCCATCACTTGATCTGAAATTGAATCCCAAGAAAATGATGCTTCAACAGCTAATCTCCCATTTTTACCCATCCATCTTGCATGTCCGAGATCTTCCAACATTGCTCCAATGCCCCAAGCTACAGAGTCGGGTGTTGGATATACTTTCAATCCATTCACATTATGCCAAACTATCTCACCCGGCCCCCCGTTCATACTGGCGACAACAGGTTTACCCGCGCTCCAAGCTTCAAGGGTTACTATCCCAAAGGGTTCATTCCTGCTTGGAATACATACAATATCCGAAGCTTTATACAAATCTATTAAACGCCATCCATTATGATATCCTAAAAATTTTATGAACTGGCCTATTCCCATACTATGAGCTTTCTCTTCTACACTCCATCTCATCTCACCATCGCCCACAAATATAAACTTAACATTCGTATGGTATTTCAAAATATGGGGAATAGCTTCAATAAGTAAATCCGGGCCTTTTTGATAAACCATCCTTCCTACAAATAAAACGATATCATCATCAGGACTAACTCCGTATAATCTTCGAACTGCTTTAGGATCTATCCAACCCTCAAATTTTCGACAATCAATACCATTATAAATAGAATGTATACTCTCTTGCGAAATCTCATACATCCAGGAAACTTCTCTTCTTAAAAAATTAGATACGGCAATAACACTGTTAGACGAGTGGATCGCGCTTCTTTCGGATTCTCTTATTCTGGCAGAATTACCTTCATAAAAATTATTACCGCATCTGCCGTATTCTGTAGAATGAACAGTAAAAACAGATTTATGATTCCTTGATTCCTTTATCCATTTAATCGCGTTAGCTACAAGCCAATCATGAGCATGAATAATATCAAACTTACCGATGTAGTCTTCCGTCTGAAAAAAACATTTAACAAACGATCGGCACATATTATCAATTTCTTTTACAAAATCGCTATTAGAAGTAAACGGGCATCGATGATAATGAACACCATGTATAAGTTCATACCATGATTGGCCTTCTTTACCTATACGCGTAAAGATATGGACTTCATGGCCTTTCCGTTCAAGAGCGCAAGCCAATTCCGTTACGTGGAAGGCTACCCCTCCCACACTTATTGAATGTACACTTTCCCAAGAAAAAAGGGCTATTCTCATTAATCTAAAATGGTTTTACCAAATCACTAAACTTCAAAAACGGAATTTTCCGAACCGAAAGAATTAGTTACTATTTGGTTATTATCGGGATCAATAGTCCATTGGCCGTCGACGACAAATTTATATTGATATGTCCCCGGCTCAAGATACAAATCTTTCTTCCATACATTACCACGCATCTTTTTCATAACCACAGAATCAGCATCCCAATCATTAAAATCACCTGCAAGGCTTATTGAATTAGCATTAGAATCTTTTAAACTAAAAATGACTTTTTTTGCTGATGGATTTTTAATTTTTACTGTTTTCTTTTTCTCCATTTTGACCTCCTTTTAAAAAATACAACTATTAAAAAAACATCTAAACTATATCATTATAATTCCAAAATGTAAATATCTAAAATCAACTATTTCTAACAATAAAAAATAATTATTTCATATACATTTTACCATTAAAATTATAAATTATTAAAAATAAAATTAATTTTAAATTTGAATTCATTCTTTGTATTAAAATTCATTCTCCATGCCGGAAGAATACATGAGCCCTGATAATTCAACTCATAAGCTTTTTCTGACTGAGACACCGTTTTAATAGGAAAATAAAAAAAATATTCAGCTTTATCTATAAATTCAAAACTAATTTTACTTCCGCCAACTGAATCGAAAACATCTAAGTTCGATATATTATTACAGCAGCCTTTTTCTTCCAACCCTCCTAACCTTCTATCTTTGACGTTATAACAATATCTATCGGAATTCAAATACGGCATGGTAAAATTAAATTCCGCGGCTATTACTAAATCATTAAACTTACCATTAATTTTTTTTACAATACAAATAAATTCTATTTCATCTTTCGATTTCATTTGTATCTGTTTATTTAACCTCACTGAACCATCCAGAAGTGACGAGTCTCTCTTTAAATTAATTCCTTGAGATATCTTGTTCATTTCATAATCTCCGGTTGAAAAATCTCCCAATTCTTCATAATCAGAATTTATCAAATCTTCCAAATTAATATCTTTTTTTACAAAAAAAGTCCTAAAAAACATTCGAGGATATTTATCGTAAATAAGCACTTCTTTCAGCGCGGGATCAACTTTTCTAAAATCATCGTGTATTGTCGCGACTTTTGAATCATCATTTCCAGCAGCGGCTGTTAATATCTTCTCATGATAGGCTTCTTTTTTTCTTGCCAATGTATTTACAAAATTAAAAGAAAGAGGTTTACAATCAAGCTCCTTTATAACTCCTCCTTCGTAAGGATCAATATAAATAGAAAAATTATTATTTTCAATGATAACTTCATCTTTCCCGTCCAAATCAAAATCATAATGTTTGATATCTAACCAATTACGTTTATGCCTATGTTCGATAGAATCTAATATCTTATCTGCTTCAATTAAATGATTGTATACCGCGCTTCTTAAATGGTAAAGATAAAGCCCCCCGAACACACCATGCCAATACGAACAATTACACTGCCCCATATACAATTGTATTTTTGCTTTTTCTATTTTTTCGTTTGTGTTTAATTTGTCTCGTTTTTCTATTTGATCTAATTTAGAACTAATATAATGCATTTTTTTATTCATCTGATTAGATTCGGGGTATTTGGAAAAAAAATTAAGCCAATTCCCATCTGACCATTCCATCATTTCTTTATAAGAACCTTGTTTTACATTTAAAAATCCTGTAGGTTTATTATTTTCTAAATATTTCGAAAGATGAATTAATTTAATCCATTCTGAATTTTCCCGCAGCATATTAAAAAAATTAATCAACCATTTCTCCTCAAAAACCCATTTATGAGTACCCGGCCATTCACCAAATTTCTCGCCATCATCACCATAAGTTAATAGAACACCCCCCCTCTTTTCACTGACTAACTTCATATAATCCCGTATCTCATGAGGCATCTTGAACGGTATCATATATCTCAAATTTTTATCTGAAGGGAAAACCGCTAATTTTTCTTCATCCTCCCCGGTTAAAAAATAACCATGAATATCATCTTTATTGACACCTGATCTTATTAAATGTTCATCATCTAAAATTAGATAACGCAATCCTGCCTCTCTGATACTCTTTACTAATCCTAAATCCCAAACACGCTCCGGCAGCCACATGCCTTTAGGGTTAACTCCAAATTTATTTTTAATATATTTAGACATTAAATCCATTTGGCCTACTCTGTCTTTTTCTGATATGGAAGTGAAAATCGGCTCATAATATCCTCCCCCCATTATCTCTATCTGATTACGGGAAACCATGTTTTCTAAAAGTTTTATTATTCTAGGTTCATTTTTGTCCAAAAAATCCCACAAACAACCTGAAAGATGAAAAGTCATTTTTAAGTCAGGATATGCGGATAAAAGTTCTAAAAAAGGCTTATAGCAATTATTACATGCTCTTTTAAAAATATTATCAAAATTTCCTATCGGCTGATGAAAATGAAGAGCTAATCCAAAGTATATTTTATTCATTTTTTACCCTAATAAATTATCCCTAATTTTATTGCATATATCCCGGGAAGCAGTAACTCTATAATATGAATCATGTTTTCCCGCCGCATTCATATTTGAACAAGCTATAGTTTTATGCGCGTTCAACACAACCTCTTCCTGTAATATAAGCCCTTTATTGATCAAATTGATATCCCACATTCCTCTTTGCTTATTTGCCCACCAAAATTGACAACTATGCAA
The DNA here is from genome assembly GCA_030601015.1 of Candidatus Omnitrophota bacterium. Lineage (GTDB taxonomy): Bacteria > Omnitrophota > Gorgyraeia > Duberdicusellales > 4484-171 > JAGLSE01. Next base: position 12,080 of record JAUVUO010000004.1, read on the forward strand.
CGCGCGGTCAAGCATATTCCTTGTAATGATAAAAAATCTTTTAGTTTCCAAATTATCATCTTTTACTTTAAATGAAGATTTAAATAACTCTAAACATATATTTATATGTTCCCATTGTAAACAATGCAGTCTATTTTTGGGATCATTCCATAAAGGATAATAATTTTTATCATTTAAATCTACTTTGGTAGTACTCCAAGAAGAATTTTTTGGAGATTTTGTTTTTTTAATAGTAAATTTATCTAAGAGTTCACTTATAGTAACAACTTCAATGTTAGGGTTAGTTTTTAATTCTTCTAAATTCTTATCTTTGGCGGCAGAAACATTTTCATGATTTTTACTTTTTGTTTTAAAATCTTTTTTAAAATTAACATTTATGATTTCATATACCTTAGCCAGGAATAATGTTTCCCAATCTTTTATATGATGCCCATAAGTCTCCGCATCCATTGCTGTTATCACATAAATATCTTCTTTCCCCTTTGCTAAATGGCCAAGTTCTGATATAAATCCCGTGCTGTCAAAATTTTTAAAACTTACCTTATTACTTAAAATATCATCCCTAAAAAATATTGATAGAGAAAAAGGTCCTCTGCTAAATTGGGAAACAAAATCCATGGGCCACTCATCAGGACAAGCAATCCCGCTTAAAAGAATCCAATCATAGCCCATACTGCTAAGTATCCTGGCCAATTCATTGGAATAACACATTTCCGGAGGGAAAAACCCTCTAGGATTATATGCTTCTTTAAAAAAAATTTTGTTGGTCTTATGATTAAGCCTTATTTGCCTCTTGACTTCTTTTTCCGGTATAATCGGTAAGATAGGGTGATATTTTGCAGATTCAACAAATTCTAGCTGTTTATTGTCAGCAATTTGCTTTAGGCCTTCCAAAACATCAAAAAACCCCTGTTCATACAGCATCTCTGATAGAATAGCACAGATATTTATAGTAACTTTTGCCTGAGGATTCTCTATAAACATCTTTACTAACGGCCTATAAGCCTCATTACATACTTTTTTAAGTACAGAATGCGATTGAATAGGCGGTTGATAGAAATGAAGAAAAGGAGCCCAATATATCATTTTAACCTGCTTCTTTACTTTAAATTAAATGTGTACTTTATTTTGATTAAACAACCTGCAATATAAAAATTTTCAAAACTTAATCATTGAAATCATTAAAGCCAGATAATCACTTATATGTCTGGTTATTAAAAAATTCCTGCGGGTGAATTCTTTCGCCTGTTTTCCTATACGGGCTGAAACTATCGGATTATTTAAAAGATACCGTATACGATATGCACACCCTTCAATAGAATTAACTGTAAATCCTGTTGCACCATATACCAATTGAGCAGTTATACCTCCTACAGCTCCACCAATAACCGGTTTACCTTTCCACATCGCCTCCGCGACTGTAAGCCCAAACCCTTCTTTAACTGATTTCTGTAAAACCACTGTTGCCGCACGCTGTAAAGCATTTATGTCTAAATGTGAGTCCGGAGATAAATCAAGAACAAATATATCTTTATCTTTACCGGCTGATTGCTTTACTTCATTTAATATCTGCAGCCCTTCAGGATCATCTGCCGCACTCCCCCCCGCCAAGACTAAACAACAATCATTATATTTTTTAACCATCCTATAAGCATCAATAACCCCTAAAGGATCTTTGAAACGATCAAATCTGGACACCTGCAGAATAATCGGCCTATCCTTGGGAATACCTATTTTTTCCAGCCTGGTATCTATATCTTCTTGAGTTAATTCTTTATTCTTATCGCTTAGAGGATCAATTGAGGGGTATATAAGAATTTGCGGTATTGCAAGGTTCTTAGCAAAACTTGGAAGTGAAAAGATAGCCCCATCATACAAAGAAACAAAATCTTTTAAAAAAGACCATACTTTTCTTTGAGGCCTAGATATATCGATATGACAACGCCATATCCATGTAGACCCTTGATTTTTTTTAAGTATTAAAGGTAAAGGCTGAGGGTCATGGATAACAACTATATCTGAATCTAAATGAATATTATTCGCATTTTCCTTATTTACCATCAAATATTCCTCATACATCTGAGGAGTTATTTCCTGCCTTTGGCCTTGAAGAGCATTGTGAAAACTTTTAGTTGCTTTATAAAACATATCATTTCCTTGAACTACTTCCCAACCAGTTGAGATACCGAGAGATTCAAAAATAGGAATGAGCTGTTGAAGCATCTCCGCAACCCCACCGCCTAAACGTGTTGAATTCACATGAACTAAACTTATCCCCTTTAACCCTTCTGAAAGTTTATACAACAAATCAACCGTTCCTTTAGGGGCGATATCTCTGTATAATTCAAGCGTATTTTTGTTTTCCTCCATAATTTTATATTTTTTATTTATCGTCCAACGCCTTTAAACATAGACTTAGTATTTTCTCTCTCAAACCTTCCAACCCATACATATAACTATCAATATTTTCTATTTCATCCGCTAACTTTTTCAAACCCAAAACTTCATCAAACCATATAGAAAAATCCGTCCTTCCTTTTTTAACCCGAAGCCTTGATTCAAAAATATGATTATAAATGGCACTGGCATCTACCACTTTTAATGCCTCTATAAATTCCTTTAAATCGGCTACCTCCAGACCTGTATCGAATTCAATAATTTTTGATTTCATAAAAAAAAACGGCGGTGCTGAAATTGCAAAAGGAACGGTTCTCACTGTTGATAGATGGTTATCGATAATATCAATCAACTCTTCACGTATATCTTCTAAATTTTTACTCCCCCAAGGAGTAATTGCTGCTAATTTCTCGCCTAAAACTCTATCTCGCAATTGAATAACAACCCAATTGGCAAAATCATTGGGGTAAGGGCCGACTATATAAAAATGCCTTAAAAAATAACTATGCATATGATAATAGATAGAGTCAATCGGCACTTCTTCAATGAATTCCATTAATTTTAATTCATCATCCGCTTTAATACCTAAAAGTTCTTTTATTTCTATGCAATCACTAAATCTAAAATTATACATCTTTCCGTTCATGAAATATTTTCCTCAAAATCTTTTTTTAAACTGCATTAATATTATTCCTTGTTCTCTTATGAAGTAATACTATCACTCTTTTTATAGAACACAAGTTTTTTTAGCACTAAAAAAACCACGAAAATAAAAAGCAGCTGATTACGTAAAGTATTGAGCGGAAAGAAGTTATGGCTTCGTTATATTTCTTGTTCTATTCGATTTTATTTTTTTCTCGACTTTATCCCAAATTATTTTAAAAGAATAAAAAACTATAACAATTAGCCATTAACCGCTTTTACTTTTCAATAATTACTCTTGCGGTATATCGGAAATTATACTGCCTATCCATTTCCAAATATCATTTTCCCTCACAGTTTCTCTTAACTTTCTCATTCTTTTTTTCATTTCCTCTTCATCCATAGTCAAAGCATTATAAATAGCTTCACTCATCTCTTCTAAATGATAAGGATTTACCAATAAAGCATCTTTAAGTTCCCGGCTTGCACCGGTAAATTCACTCAATACTAGAATGCCATTATCATTTTTTCTGGATGAAATAAACTCTTTTGCCACAAGATTCATTCCGTCATGCAAAGAACTGACCACACATATATCCGCTATTTTATAAAAGGCAAGCACTTCTTTAAAATTTAAATGCCGCCGCAAAAAAATAATCGGTTTCCAATAATTCTGAGAATGTTTAAAATTAACTTCCTCTACTAATTGATTAACTTCATCATTTAAATGTTTATATTTTGTAAGATGAATTCTTGATATCTCTCCCATTTGAATAAAAACAATTTTTTCTTTTAATTCCGGATGCCTATCAATAAGATTATCAATAGCCTTAAGCCTTTCTATAATACCTTTAGTATAATCAATACGGTCCAGGCCGATAATTATTTTATAATCGCTCAAACTAAATTCTTCTTTAAGGGAATCCGCAAACCCGCGAACATCTTCTTCCTCTGAAGAATCTTCTATGCCTTTAAAATCTACACTAATAGGATACCCTCTCACTAAAGAAGTGTGTCCTTTATGGACAACCAATTGATTTTCTTCATCGATTTTTACTTCAACTTCATTGGAAACCGCTTCAAAAAAGTTATTGCAAAAATATTTTATATGAAAGCCTAAAAGGTCATACGAAAGCAGCCCTTCTAATAATTCTTGTCTCTGAGGAAGAATTCTAAAAACATCATAAGTCGGCCAAGGTATATGCCAAAAATTGAGAGTTATTATTTCAGGGTCCATATCTTTCAAATATTTACCTACCAAAGCAAGATGATAATCCTGAACAAAAACAATTGTTTTCTTCCCTCTTATCTCTTCATAAATATTCTCAGCAAATTTTTTATTAACCCTTTTATAAATTTCCCAATCCGAATTGTTAAATTCAGGTTTAACAAAAACTAAATGAGACAAAGGCCATAGCCCCTGATTAGAATACCCATAATAATAACCTAAATTTTCCTCTTTGCTTAACCACAGATATTTCAACTCATATGCCGGCTTATAGGGAGGAACTTTTACCTTAGAGTTTTGAGCTGCTAACTTATCCGCGTCTCCGCTTCCGCAACAAACCCACAGCCCGCCCAACTCTCTCATTATAGGATCCAATGCCGTGATTACCCCTCCCGGGCCTCGCGTACACTCTATTTTTCCTCTTGAAATTTTATGTATATACGGCTGGCGGTTAGAAACTACTACAAACGCATATCCCGAAAACTTATTCTTTACTAAATGTAAAATTGATTTCTTATCCCAGGATTCTGCCATAATTTTTAAATAAAATACTTGTTATTCATTGTGAAGTATTCTTAACAACTTTTATATGAGCTATGATTAACTATTTTGATTTTGTTTAACAACACATTAGGAATATTTATAACAGCTTTCTTTTTAGATAAAAATTTTGATCGTCTAATTCCAACTTCTAAAACCTCTACTATTTCACCGGAAAATATCTCAATTCTATCCCCTACCAAAAAAGGACTATCAATAACAATCATACATCCGGCAGCGGCATTAAGAATATTATCCTTAACTACTAAAATTAAAATCACAAAAGATATAGTTAAAATATTTACTAAATAAGTTAAGCGTACTTCAATAACAGACAATATACCAAAAAAAACAAAAGACCAAATAAGGAGCTTCAAAGTATACTGGAAAAAGGATATAAACTCTTTATCAAAAAAAGATATAACTTTGATTTTTATTTTATCTTTATACCACGACAAAAACCCTTCAACCACCCTTTGGAAAATAATTCCAATCAAAATAATAATAAGTATAATGAAGCATTCGTTGATGCCGAATTCCCCTCGTTTAGATATATAAAAATGGATATGAGTTTTATAAAAATTATGCATAATTAAAAATATTCCTAAAATTAAAGAAAGTAAGAAAATTTTTTTTAAAATTATTTTAAATAATTGTTTCTTGCCTTTACATATATCTACCATGCCAATACACCTCCTAAAATTATTACATTTATTCCTAAATTGACTAACCAACCTTTTGCATTTTAATTATAACACAAAGACTATTTTTTTCTATTCATGAGTTACTAATAATTAGTCTATAGAGACTCAATCACCCTCAGATGAATAAAGTAATTCGGAACTGAAATCACGCCCCCTAAAATAACAAATTATCAGAAAAACCATTGACTTAAGGCCCCTGATATTTAAAATATTATTTATGCCTTTAATCACTCTCTTTGACCCTTGGAAAAGTGAAATATGCAGCTGCCCTAAAAAATACAGTCTATCCCCGTATACCGGCTGCAGCCATGGTTGTCTTTATTGTTACGCCTCCTCATATATAATAAATTTTTCCAAACCCCGCAAAAAAAAAGATTTTCTCGCCAGGCTTCAAAAGGAAATAAAAAAAATACCCGAAAATTCAATAATTGCTATTTCAAATTCGTCAGACCCATATATCCCATTAGAAAAAGAATTCAAGCTAACTAGAAAATTATTAGAAATACTCGAATCATATAATTTAAAAATTAATCTAATAACCAAATCTTCTCTTATATTATCCGATTTAGATTTATTAAAAAAATTTAAATCTTTAGTTGTCAGCATCTCATTAACCACTTTAAACGAACAACTCGCCAAAAAACTAGAGCCAAATGCTTCTTCACCAAAAAAAAGATTGTTTGCAATAAAAAAAATTTCTAATTACCTTCCGGTAGTTTGCCGTTTCGACCCTATAATTTATAATATAAATACCAATGAAATACCGTCTATGATAAAAAAACTGAAACAATGCGGAGTCAAACAAATCATAACTTCAACCTATAAAACTAAACCCGACAATTTCAATAGAATGATCAAAGCTTTTCCAAACAACAAGGAACTATGGTATAACCTTTATTATAAAAAAGGACAACGAAAAAGCAATTCTATTTATTTACCTGAAATCTTGAGAAAAAAAATAATTGAACAAGTAAGAAATATTTCTTTAAAAGAAAATATACTATTCTCCTCATGCAGGGAAGGGTTTAATGATTTTAATACTGCAGTGTGTGATGGCAGTTCTTTGTTTAAAGAAGAAACCTGAAACTGAGAAGGCAAAGGAAGAAAACCGGAGAATGGAGACCGAGGGAAGGGGATTAAAGAATTAAATATCGTAGGGGCTACCGGCTGGTAGCCCGAAATCATATAAAAAATATATATTTATAAATATAATAAAAACGTAGAAACAAAACCATGTTTTCGCCCGTAATACATATTTTTAATTTTAAATTGTAATTTAAAATTTGTTTAAACTTTAGAATGCGTTGGCATTTTTAGGTACTGCCCCCGGGATTAAAGTCCCCCTATCCCCCTTTTTCAAAGGGGGAAGCAAAATTTTTCTATTTCTTTCCTTACAAAATTATTTGATCTCTTATTTAGAGGTTTAATCCCTTATTCCTTATAAAAATCTCTATTTTTTTATTTCTCGCAATACAAAAGACTCACGACGTAATACGTATTAATCTATCTTCATATCTGCCAGCAGTCAGTCTAACAAGGACAAGCGAGGTCTGTCCAAGATTTATAATATTCATTTGAAGACTTATATCCTTCTGGATTAATATTCTTTTTTATTTTTCATCCTACTCATTAAAATTAACCATTTAACTATTTAGTTATTTAACAATATAGGTATGGGTGTATCTTGGTAGGCCTTGATACATAAATTATTCTCTAATTTTCATTTGTTTTGCATAATCAATTCTTTTTGTTTTTGGTGCAAATTATAACCCGACACTCTAGTCCTTAACAAGTAAGGATAATCCAAAAATA
>JAUVUO010000011.1 GCA_030601015.1 Candidatus Omnitrophota bacterium
AACACCAAAACTTATTTTACAACTTTACTTTCCACTAACATTACATTTTATTTTGAATAAAGTTCTACAATCAATTGTTCATTTATTGGTATTATCAAATCTTCTTTCTCAGGCAAACGAACAATACTAACTTTATGATTCGCATTATCTACCTGCAGCCATGTAGGAACACTTCTTTCTTTTAAATTTAATTTAATACAATCATTTATAACTTGTTTAAGAGCGTCTTTTGCTCTAATCTCAATATCCTCGCCTTCTTTTACAATGTACGATGGTATATCCACTCTTTTGCTGTTGATATAAACAAAACCATGACGAACAATCTGTCTGGCATGATTACGTGAAAAAGCATATAATGACCTAAAGATAACATTATCCAGCCTTCTCTCTAAAAGCTGTATTAGAGTCCTTCCTGTTACACCTTTAGACTTTTTAGCTAAAGAAAAAAATCGTCTAAACTGCTTTTCAAGCATACCGTACATTCTTTTTAATTTTTGTTTTTCTTGCAGCTGTAACGCGTAATTTGTAGGTTTTGACCGTCTTTTAATAACCATACCCGGAGGCGTTGGCCTTTTCACAAAAGAACATTTTTCCGTTACACACCTTTGTCCCTTTAAAGACAATTTCATTCCGGCTCTTCTACACAACCGACATTTTGCATCTACATATCTTCCCATATTTACTCTCCGCTATAAATGTTAAATCTATACCCTTCTCTTTTTCTTTGGCCGGCATCCATTATGAGGCATTGGTGTTATATCCCTAACCTTTTTAACGGCCAAGCCCGCTGCCTGCAATGACCTTATTGCTGATTCTCTTCCTGGACCAGGGCCTTTCACTAACACTTCAATTTCTCTTAACCCCATATCTTTAACCTGTTTAGCTGCATTAAAAGATGCTATTTGAGCGGCATAAGGTGTTGATTTTTTTGCGCCTTTAAATCCGGATGTGCCTGCCGAAGACCATGCCAAAACATTTCCATTCAAATCACTTATAGATATCATTGTGTTATTAAAAGTTGCCTTAATATGTGCAACTCCGATAGTCGAAACTAAATGTACCTTCTTCTTTTTTTCCTTTCGTTTCTTCTTTGCCATTCCGTCTCCTTAAATATCCCTATTTTTTCTTAATACCTCCAACTCTTGCTTTAGGGCCTTTCCGTGTCCGGGTATTACGCCGGGTATGCTGCCCTCTAACGGGCAAACCTTTTCTATGTCGAGACCCCCTATAAGAACCAATCTCACTTAACCTTCGTATATTTTGAGAAATCTCTCTACGCAACTCACCTTCTATCCTATAATTAGCTTGAATATGTGTCGCAATCTTAGAAATTTCTTCTTCACTCAAATCATAAGCTCTTTTATCCGAATTAATACCTACTTCTTTAAGAATTATTAAAGATGTTATCGGACCTATACCATAAAGATATCTTAATGAAATCCCTATCTTTCTATTTTTGGGAATATCTACACCGAATATTCTTGGCATTATACCTCCTATATTAAATCAGCCTTGTCTTTGCTTATGTTTAGGGTTCTTACATATAACTCTAACAACACCCTCTCTCTTAATAATTTTACATTTATCACAAATTTTTTTTACTGAAGCTTTTACTTTCATATCTTTTAATCCTTTGTTAATTGGTTAATACCCAAGGCCCATTTTTTGTAATAGCTATTGTATGCTCAAAATGAGCGGTTAATGAATTGTCTTTGGTTTTAGCAGTCCATCCATCCTCTAATATATCAACATCGTAAGCCCCTGCTGAAACCATTGGTTCAACCGCTATAGCAAAACCCTCCTTTAATTCAAAACCTTGTCCTTGTTCTCCAAAATTTGGAACCTCCGGTTCTGTATGTAATTGCCTGCCTATACCATGTCCGACAAAATTTCGTATTACAGAAAAATTATTTTCCTCGACAAATTTCTGTATTGCAAAACCTAAATCCCCAAGTTTTGTTCCTACCTTTACTTTTTCTATACCTTTATTCAATGATTCTAAGGAAACATCTACCAATTTTTTAGCCAATATTGATCCTTGGCCTACTATATAGGTGTAAGCTGTATCAACAAATAAACCCTTATACTTTATTCCTAAATCTACGCTTATAAGGTCTCCATCTTTAATTACTCTTTGAGAAGGTATACCATGAACGATTTCTTCATTTACAGAAACACAGCAAGATGCGGGATACCCCATAAACCCTTTAAATGCAGCTTCCATCCCCGGATATTTGTTAAGTTTATTTTCAAAAAACTTTTCTATATCTTTAGTGTAAATACCTGATTTAATAAAATATTTTAATTCTTTTAGAGTTTCCCCGGCAACTTTCCCCGCCTCCCTCATAGTATTCAATTCTTCAATATTTAATGGCTTTTTCACTGGAACCGCTCCTTTATATTATTAAAGATGATATCTTTATCCTCACTGGCATTCACCCTAACTATCTCTATTTTATCTTTATAAAATTCCAATATTTTTTCGCTTTCATTAGAAAAAATCTCCCAACGTCTTTTAATAACTTCTGGAGTATCATCTTTTCTTTGAATCAAATCACCTTTACATTTGTCACATACACCTTTTTCTTTCGGCGGCATATTTATTAAATGAAAATTAGCTCCGCAAAGTTTACAAACTCTTCTTTGAGACAAACGTTCTTCAACTGTCTTTTCATCAATATTAAGATAAATTAAATAATCCAATTTCTTATTATTTTTTGCCAGAGTTTTTTCCAGATGTTGCGCCTGTTTCAAATTTCTTGGATACCCGTCTAACAAAAAACTATCTATTTTAATATTTTCCTCAATGACTCTGGAAACTAATTCATCTGAAACAAGTATGCCTTTCTCTACAAAATTTTTTACTTCTTTGCCTAATTCACTCCCCTTTTTTACTTCTTCTCTCAATATATCCCCCAGCGAAATTTTTTTTATTTTCAAATATTCACTTAGAATAACCGCTTGTGTACCTTTACCTGACCCCGGTGAACCGAATATTATAGCTTTCATTTATTTTCTTCCCTTTAAAGAGCTGCCCTTAATAAAACCGTCATAATGTCTTACAAGTAATTGGCCTTCAATCTGCTTCATAGTATCAAGAACAACTCCCACCATAATTAGAAGGGTTGTCCCTCCAAAAAGAGAAGCTAAAGCATACGAAGGCACACTAAATATATACATGACAAAATTAGGTAATACAGCAATAAAACTTATATAAAGTGCTCCAATAAACACAATTCTAGTAGCTACAAAATCTAAATAGGTTGAAGTAGGTTTTCCTGGCCGCACTCCCGGAATAAACCCTCCATATTTTTTAAGATTGTTAGCAATTTCTAAAGGACTAAATACCATCGCAGTGTAAAAATACATAAAAAACATAATAAGGATTACATACATCAGATTATATATAGCACCTCTACTCTGTATGATCCCTTGTAAAAAATTTATTATGCCCCAGGTTTTTGGCAAAAACATTGTTATAGTTGCAGGAAAAGAAATAAGACTACTTGCAAAAATTATAGCAATCACTCCCGACATATCTACTTTTATAGGCAAATAAGTACTCTGTCCTCCATATACCTTCCTCCCAACAACTCTTCTTCCATATTGCACAGGAATTCTGCGTTGTGCTTGTGAAAACAAAACAACAGCCATAACCATTAAAAACCATAAAACAATCAAAGCTAATAGTGTAGGTGTATTAATTTGCCTGTTAGCCGAATCAAACGGTGAATAAAGCAGCCACAATTGATGTAAAGATGAAGGTATCCTTGAAATAATACTAACTGTTATGATTATCGATATTCCGTTACCAATTCCTCTTTCCTGGATTTGTTCACCTAACCACATAACAAAAACTGTGCCGCAAGTCAAAGTAAGAACAGTTATTAAGCTAAACATAAATCCACTTTTAATTAAAACCATACTTTCACCTTGAAAACTTTGTGGGTTCTGAATCCATAATGATAAAAAATATCCTTGAATTACACACAAAGCAAATGTCAAATATCGTGTGTACTGATTAATTTTTTCATATCCTGCTTTACCCTCTTTAGCTATACGCTCTAAATGAGGTACAACAGCTGTAAGAAGCTGCATTATAATAGAAGCGGAAATATAAGGCATAATTCCCAAAGCAAAGATACTTAACCTTGTCAATGCCCCACCGGTAAAAAGATTAGCCATTCCTAAAAGACTCTGCCCCTGGGTCTTCGCCATTTTATCAAAAAAATCTGCTAACCTACTGCTATCGATGCCCGCTGTTGGAATAAAACATCCAATACGATATACTATCAATAACCCAAAAGTTATCAAAATATTCTTTTTTAACTCTTTAATTTTTAAAATATTAGTTAACGTTTCAAGCACTCTGCTTTACCTCCCGCAGATTCGATTAATTCTTTAGCCCGCAATGAAAACTTGTCTACTTTCACAATAACATTTACTTTAAATTCTCCATCAATCTTCGCAAGAACCTTTATAGGTTTTTTTTCGTCCCTAATAATATTCCTATTCTTTAAAATTTCAGGAGTAACTTCTACAACATCTTTTGCTATGTTTTTTATATCTGCCAAATTAACTTCTTGATATTCTTTTCTTCTTGGCGGAGTAAACCCTCTTTTAGGCAACGCTCTGGCAAAAGTCAAACTTCCGCCTCTATACCCGGCATAAGGTGTTTTTTTACCTTTCCTCTGCCCCGAACCATTGTTTCCTCTACCACCAGTCTTACCTGTTGTACTTCCAGTCCCTCTGCCTAATCTTTTTGGCGCTTTTTTTCTTTTAATAATTATATTAGATAAATCCATTTTTTTACCTCTACTTTCTACTTAGCTATATTTGTTACAGAATTTTATATTTGATTCGAACTGAACGATTTAAAAAATTAAATCAAAATTTTAATCTTTCTAAACCATCAAAAGTAGCTTTCACTACATTTATCGGGTTAGTTGAATTACCTAAATTTTTAGACAAAATATCTTTAATCCCCGCGCATTCACAAATAGCTCTAACCGGAGAGCAAGCAATAACACCTGTACCTTTACTTGCAGGTTTAAGCAATATCTCTACAGCTCCAAATTTACCTACAATTCTATGAGGTATAGTTGTATCTTTTTTGTTAATTTCTTTAACTACTTTTTTTGCTTTATTTATACCTTTCCGTATGGCATTAGCAACTTCATTTGCCTTACCCAAGGCATATCCAGCTTTAGATACCCCATCTCCTACTACCACTACAGCGGAAAACCCCAAATTTTTACCACCTTTAGTTACCTTAGTAGTCCTATTAATAAAAAGTATTTTTTCGATTAATGCAATTTCTTTTTGCCCTGCAACGGAATCTACTTTACTAATATTATTCTTTTTAATCCCTTCTTTCAAAATACTAGTCCTCCTTCTCGAGCCCCTTCGGCTAAACTTTTCACTCTACCATGATATTTATATCCACCTCTATCAAAACTTACATTTTTAAAGCCTAACTCCACTGCTTTCTTTGCTATAATTTTGCCAATCTCTTTAGCGCCATTCATATCTGAAGATTTTATATTTATATTCTTAAAAACTTTACCTAAAGTTGAAAAACCACCAATGACTCTTTGGACAGAATCATCTACCAATTGTACAGAAATATTTTTCTTACTTCGAAAAACCACCATTCTTGGTCTTTCACCTGTCCCTCTAATAGTTTTCGCTATTCGTTTATGTCTTCTCACTCTTCCTATATTTTTCATTTTGCTAAAGCCTTCCCTACTTTTTTACGTACTTCCTCTCCTAAATACCTTATACCTTTACCTTTGTATGGTTCAGGACGCTTAACCCTTCTTATTACTGCAGCCAATTCCCCAACTCTTTGTTTATCTACCCCCTCGACAACTATACGGTTTATGGCAGGGGTAGTAACTTTTAATCCTTCAGGAATCTTAATTTCCACAGGATGAGAAAACCCAACATTCAAAACAAGAGCATTCCCATCCATTTTAGTTTTATACCCTACTCCGACTATTTGTAACTCTTTTTTAAACCCTTCGCTAACACCTTTAATCATATTAGCTATTAATACCCTAATTGTTCCATGCAGACTTCGAACTAATTTCTGATCATTCGCTCTCTTTATTACTACAGTTTCACCCTCTATCTCAACAACAATTCCCTCGGGTATTTCTAAACTTAACTTTTCTTTAGAACCTTTAACTGAAACAGAGCCGTTTTCTATTATCACTTCAACTCCCTTAACTATTTTTACAGGTTCTTTACCAATTCTAGACATTTTGTCTCCTAATATTACAAATTTTCCTTAAACAAGTCATCAAATATGTTGATATTAAATTTTAGCCTTTTATTCTTACCAAACTCTTCCAATAAATTCTCCACCAACACCTTTTTCTTTAGCTTCTTTATCTGTAAATATCCCTGAAGAAGTTGAAATTATACCTACCCCATATCCGCTCAAAACAGGCTTAACTTCTTCTTTTTTTATATACACCCTTCTCCCGGGAGTAGAAACTCTTTTTATTTCACATATTACACTTTTTTTACCATCATATTTCAAATAAACCTTTATTTTCTTAAAACTTTCTAAATCTACTTCCTTAAAATTTTCTATATACCCCTCTTTTTTCAAAACAGCACAAACTTCCAATATTAATTTTGAATAAGGGATATATGTGTCTTCTTTTTTAGCTCTGGCCGCGTTTCTTATTATTGTAAATGAATCACTTAATAAATCGTTTCTACTCATATGTCTCCATTATTTAATTTACAATTTGACTTTTAAAATTATAATTTACAGTTAAAATTGCTTACCAACTTGCTTTTTTTACACCTGGGATCAACCCTTGCCAAGCAAGCAGACGAAAACAAATCCTGCAAAGCTCAAAATCTCTAAGATAACCTCTCGGCCTTCCGCAAAGACGGCATCGATTTTTTCTTCTGGTTGAAAATTTAACTTTAATAATTTCTTTTTTCCACTTCTGAATTTTTGCTGTAGTTGCCATTTTACCTCCTAAAAGGGAAACCAAAACACTTTAAAAGTTCTTTAGCCTCATCATCTGTTTTTGCCGTAGTATGGATTGAAAGATTCATACCTTGAGTTCTATTTACTTTATCTAAATTTACTTCGGGGAAAATATTTTGTTCAGTTAAACCAAAATTATAATTTCCATTACCGTCAAAAGAATGAGAAGAAAGACCTCTAAAATCACGAATCCTAGGAGTCGCGATACTAATCAACCTATCAAGAAATTCATACATCCGATCCCTTCTTAAAGTGACACAACAACCTATAGGAATATTTTCCCTTAACTTAAAGTTAGATATCGCTCTACGAGCTCTGCATATTTTAGGTTTTTGCCCTGATATCATGCCTAACTCCTGAGCAGCCTTATCGACAATTTTTACATCTGCTGTAGCTGCTCCTATCCCCATATTGATAACAATTTTTACAATACGAGGTACAGACATAATGTTTTTATAATGAAATTTTTCCATCAATTGTCCCTTTATAATTTGATTATAAAGGTCAAAAAAACGTGGTGCTTTTCTTTCTTTTATATTACTCTCTGACATTTTTTACAAATCCTTGCTTTAGTTTTATCATCGGATATTTTAATACCAAACCTAACCCCTTTATTACAATTAGAACAAAACAACTTAACATTAGATGCATGTATTTGCGCCGGTATCTCTTTTATGCCTCCCTGCTCGCTTTCAGAACGGCGGCGAGCATGTTTCTTAACTATATTTATCCCTTCAGCAATAAGTCTCTCCTTAATCCGGTTAAATTTTAAAACTTTTCCTGTTTTACCTTTATCTTTACCGGCAATAACTATAATTTTATCACCTTTTTTTATTTTTAAACTCATATTTTTCCTTTTTTAAATAACCTCAGGAGCAAGAGATAATATTTTCGCGTATTTACTCCTTAATTCTCTTGCAACCGGCCCAAAAACTCGAGTAGCTCGGGGATTACCCTGCTTATCAATAATTACACAAGCATTTTTATCAAATCTGACGGCAAGACCGTCTTTTCGTTTAATCGCAAAACTTGTTCTAACAATAACAGCTCTCAAAACCTCACCCTTTTTTATAGGAGCATTCGGTGTGGCTTCTTTTACACTACAAGTAATAACATCCCCTATGATAGCAGCTCTTGAATTCTTCTTACCTATAACACCAATACACCCTACTTTCCTAGCCCCGCTATTATCTGCAACATCTAATATTGAACAAGAAATAATCATTTTAAAATCTCCAACAACCTAAAAGATACTTCCTTGGAATACGGCCGTGATTCTATGATCTTTACCCTATCCCCCACTTTAGCTTTATTTTCCGCGTCATGAGCTTTATATTTTTTCCTTTTAATTTGTAATCGTTTATACAACTGATGTGATGACTTAGTTTTCACTAAAGTTGTTATAGCTTTATCCATTTTATTAGACACAACAATTCCTTCCAAGACCTTACCTGTTTTCACTTTAGGCTCCTTATTTTTGATTTATCACGGTATGAATACGCGCGATATCTTTCTTTATTTTATTAAACAAATGAGGTTTTTCTACATTACTCCGGCGTTTAAAATGCAATTCCATAAGTTGTTTACTTAATTCGTTCAACTTATCCTGCAGCTCCTGTATTGATAAACCTTTTAAATCTTTGATTTCCACTATATTTTGCCTCCGCTAAATTCCTCTATTTCTGGTTACAAACATCGTCTTAAACGGAAGTTTATATGCGATTAATTTAAAGGAGTCTCTCGCGTAATCCTCAGGTACTCCTCCTATCTCAAATAAAACTCTACCTCTCCTTACAACCGCTACCCAACCTGCAACTTCACCTTTACCTTTACCTTGTCTTGTCTCCGCGGGTTTTTTAGTATAAGGTTTATCCGGAAAAAGTCTTATCCAAAGCTTCCCTTCCCTACGCAACCTTCGAGTAAGAATTATCCTGCATGTTTCTATCTGATTATTCTTTAACCAAGCCGGCTCTAAAGCTTTAATACCATACTCACCAAAACTTACACTTGAACCGGCAACACTCAATCCCTTACGTCTACCTTTCTGTACCTTTCTATATTTTACTCTCTTAGGAATAAGCATAATTACCTTTTAGTCTTTGCTTCATTATTAAGCATATAATCCCCTAAATTCTTTACTCCTTTATAAATCCAAACTTTAACTCCTATAGCACCATAGGTTGTATTTGCAATATAGAATCCATAATCAATATCCGCGCGAAATGTCTGCAAAGGAATTTTGCCTTCTTTATATGTTTCTTTCCGTGCAATTTCTACACCACCCAAACGGCCGGAACATCTAATTTTTATACCCTCAGCGCCCCTACTCGTAGCTTGCTGTATAGCCTTTTTCATCGCTCTTCTAAAATGAACCCTTCTTGTTAGTTGAAAAGCTACTTGTTCAGCGACAAGTTGAGCATCCATAGAAGGGTTTGATACCTCCTCAACATCTATATATATTTCTTTTTTTACCAATTCATATAATTTTTTCTTTACCCGTTCTATATCCTGACCTCTTCTACCTATAATAACTCCAGGCCGAGATGTCCTAATTTTAACTCGTATTGCCCCCATAGAAACTCTTTCAATAATAATAGTTGAAACTGAACCGGTAGGATAACTCAATTTAATTATTTTTCTTATTTTCAAATCTTCTTCTAAAAAATTAGCATACTCTCTTTTCTGAGTAGTAAACCAACGTGAAAGCCAATCTTTACCAAATCCTATTCTCAAAATATAAGGGTGAACTTTTTGTCCCATAATTTTACCTTACCTTTATCCTTTAATTAACTTTTGCGGTGTTTCCAATTCTATTAAAATATGTGACGTCCTCTTACGAATCATTGTAGCTCTTCCAAAAGATGCCGCTCTAGACCTTTTTAAAACAGGGCCGGGATTAGCAACTATCTTAGAAATAAAAAGAGCTGCTTCTTCATAACCTTTAACTTTGGCATTAGCTAATGCTGATTTTAAAACTTTCACAAGCAATACTGCCCCTTTTTTATTTATCAACCCTAACTTGGCCATGGCAATATTCGCATTATCCCCTTTAATCAGCCGCATAACAGGCCTAACCTTCGTTGGTGAAATTCTAATATATTTTGCTTCTGCTCTTGATACCATAAGTTTATTCCTTTATATAAATTTTTCAATTATTTATTATTTCTTTTGGATTGCCTTCTTAGCCTTTATCCCGCCATGAGATTTAAACACTCTTGTTTGCACAAATTCTCCTAATCGATGCCCAACCATACCCTCTACAATAAATACCGGAACATGTTTTTTCCCATTATGAACAGCAAAGGTTAACCCGACAAAATCAGGTATAACCATTGAACTACGAGACCATGTTTTTATAGCTTTTCTGTCGCCGAAGTTTCTAGCTTTTTCGGCTTTCTTTAACAACTTTTCATCTACAAATGGACCCTTTTTAAGAGAACGGCTCATTTCTTTTTTCTCCTCTTAATAATATATTTTGAAGTTCTATTCTTTCGTTTCCTTGTTTTAGCCCCTTTCGTTGGCTTCCCCCACGGAGTCACAGGATGCGGATTACCCTGGCCCGCTCTACCTTCTCCACCACCATGAGGATGATCTACCGGATTCATAGCGACACCCCTGACCTTTGGACGTCTCCCTAACCAACGTATTCTACCTGCTTTACCATGACAAAAAGATGAATGTTCTTTTAAACCTACCTGACCTATTGTGGCCCTGCATTCAACCTTTATTAGACGTATTTCACTTGAAGGCATTTTTAATTGAGCAAAACCTTTCTCTTTTGACATCAACTGCGCCCAATTCCCCGCGCTTCTAGCCAAAATACCTCCTCTACCGGGATTCATCTCAATATTATGAATAAATGAACCCATAGGTATATATTTTAATTTCATGCTGTTCCCGGGTTTTACATCTGTCTGCGAATCTAAGCTGCTAATAACCTCATCTCCAACTATAACTTTATCCGGCCATATGATATATCTTTTCTCTTCATCAGCATATTGAACTAAAGCAATTCGGGCACTTCTATTAGGATCATACTCTATAGCAATTATTTTTCCAAGGACATCATATTTATCTCTTTTAAAATCAATAATCCTATATCTCCTCTTATGCCCTCCACCGCGTCTTCTTACAGTTATTCTCCCCCGATTATTCCTCCCGGCTTTTTTACTAAGACTTACAGTTAAAGATTTCTCAGGCTTACTTTTGGTAATTTCTACAAAATCCGAGATTGCTTTAAATCGTAAGGATGGTGTTACTGGATTAAACTTTTTTATTCCCATAATATTTATGTTATTTTAATTTCAAATCCTTCTTTCAATGTAACTATTGCCTTCTTCCATGATGATGTCTTCCCCGGCTGATTAGCCCTAATTCTTTTCATTTTCCCCTTTACTACCATAGAAGTTACTTTATCAACCTTAACATTATAAACTTTTTCAACAGCACTTCTTATCTCAATCTTATTTGAATGTTTATCAACCCAAAAAGCATATTTACGAAAAGCAACTTCTCTATTGGACTTTTCAGTTATTAAAGGCGACTTAATAACTGAATAAAAACTTTTTATTAAAGACATTTTTTAACCCTCTCTTCTACTACTTTTAATGCCTCTTTTGTCATAATTAACTTTTTACAATTCAAAACATCAATTGTATTAATATCGTCAGCCCTGCACAATAATACTTTTTCTAAATTGCGGGATCCCAATTTAATATTTTTATCTATCGACATAAGAATAAACCTTGTCTTATCTTTACCTAACTTTAAATTATTTATAATTTTTGTAAAATCTTTTGTTTTATGAGATTCAGCCATTAACTCATTTAGGACAATAATTTTTTCCTCATGCAGCTTTACATTAAGAGAACTCTTTAAAGCTAATAATTTCATTTTCTTCGGAAAATCTTTATTAAAAGAATGAGGTCTTGGCCCAAAAGTAACTCCCCCTCCGCGCCAAATAGGGGATCTGTTAGACCCAGCCCTGGAACGGCCAGTACCTTTTTGCCTCCAAGGCTTTCTTCCACCGCCCCGCACTTCCCCTCTGGTTTTCGCACAAGCCAACCCTCTTCTTTTATTAGCTAAATAAGTTACAACAGCTTGATGCATGAGGTCCGGATTAATTTCCCCGTCAAAAACATTTTTATCAAGATTTACTCTTTCTACCTGCTCGCCATTAGTATTTACAACTTCTAATTCTAATGATTTAAATTCTATTTTTTTTGATTTTGTCTTCACTTTTTCTTCCTTAAAAATAAAACGATTTTATTAAATATTCAACTAACTTTTTTCAATTTTACTATCGCGCCTTTTGCTCCGGGAATACATCCTTTAAGGTAAATAATATTTTTTTCTTTGTCAACTTTCAAAACCATTAAATTCCTTGTTGTTACAAAACAGTTCCCCATCTGCCCAGGCATTTTTCTACCCTTGTAAACTTTTGATGGAGTCGCCGATGGACCAATTGACCCAGGCCGTCTATGCATTGTATGACCATGGCCTGCAGGCTGCCCTCCAAAGTTATGCCTTTTCATCACACCGGCAAAACCTTTACCTTTACTTTTTGACCTTACATCAACAAGGTTCCTCTCTTTAAAAATTTCAATTCCAACTTCTCTAGAGTTTGAAAAAATATTTCCTTCCTCTTTAGTTGATTCTTCTTCAGGTTTTCCACTCGAGTCTTCTTCTTTAGACACTTCTTTTTTTTCACTTTCATTAATCTCTGAACTTTTATTTAAATTCTTAGAGTTTCCTTTCAAAATAGCTTTTTCCTTCGTACCATTACCTGCTTTTCCTGAAAGAAAAGAAAAATCAGAACCTTCTTCGATGTCAACTTCTCTAACGAGTTTATATGGACTAACTTTTAATTTATTAAAATAGCCTTTAACCGGCATTTTTACTTTACCAATTTTTTTCTCATCAATTTTAAAACAACCGATTTTAACTTTTGTCTTTGTTGAATATTTCATTAACTCCAACAAACAAACATGCTGCGCCTCTATCAATGTTAAGGGAATTAAATCTCCTTGTTCATCAAAAATCTGTGTCATGCCTATTTTTTTTCCGTAAATTTCTTTAATCATAATGATATTTTGTTTCAAACAGAATACCACAAAAAATACAGATTACCACAACTTTTTATTTTTTTTTGTGGTAATCTGTATTACCTATATTTCCTGTTTGATTTCTACACTAACCCCTGCAGGGAGGTTCAATTTTCTTAAAGCTTCAATTGTTTTGGGCGTAGGATTATCTAAATCAATTATCCTTTTATGTACTGCTAACATAAATTGTTCACGGGATTTCTTGTCTACATTTGTTGAACGATTTACAGTGTAAATCTTTTTCTTAGTTGGAATAGGTATTGGCCCATTAACAATAGCTCTAGTCCTTAATGCTACGTCTGCTATTTCCTTTGCCGATTGATCTAATACCCTGTGGTCAAAAGCCTTGAGTTTAATTCTTAATTTAAGCATAATTTTTTCTTTTTATTTGTATCTGATGATCACCTTATTCAATAATTTCAGTAA
>JAUVUO010000142.1 GCA_030601015.1 Candidatus Omnitrophota bacterium
AAAACTCTTCATAAAAACCTTTTTTCAATAATTCCAATAAATATTTGTATTCCATATGAAGCCATATGGATTCATTTTCCAGCCAACCGGGAACAAATACCCGGCTTCTGCCGATTTCCAGTGATTCATCTTTATAGGACGCGTTTAGCCTGTACATTTTCAAAACTTTATCAAAAAGCTCTGATTCAAGTAAATTCCGGTGAAGGTTCTTTTTCCCTTCTACTCTTAAGGCATGCACTACTCCTTCTAACGATAAAGGTAAAGCTTTCCTTTTAAAAGAAATCGGCCGAATATCTTTACCATTATGAGTATATTCCGTTACCTTAAAAGTAAAATATGTGGAAGGTAAACCGCTATTTTTATCTTTAGCTTTATTTATGCCGATACTAAGTTTTTCTATCAATTTTTTTAAAAAATCTTCCAGTTTAGTGAAAGAAATTTTTTCTTCTTTACCTTCAATACATAAAAAAGTATTTTTTCTAAATTCTTCTTTTATAGAGTTTGATTTATCCCAATAAACATAATCTTTATCTGACGATTTAGATTCAAAAAATTCTATCAGTACCTTATTTAATTTATTTAAAAATTTAAAAACTTCTACAGGGACAACAATCTCTGTTATCTCTTCCCGAATTAAATGATTTAAAGCGGACAGGAGTACAATCGACATCCTTTTTAATTCAAGGGTTTCACTTAATGAAGAACCAAAAAGAGCCGGCAATCCATTTAATGAATCACACCACCCGGGTTTTCCGGCCTCCATTTCAACACCGATTCCGTCAGGATCAATAGTCGCGGATTTATTTAGAATTAAAGTCAATAATTTACATATAAGATTAGTTTTATAAACCTCACCATCTTTGGTACGTAAAAGATTCTTATCGCGAATCCTCTGTTTTAAAATTGCCTTCTTCTCTTTTACAACTTCTACACTTTCACCCTGATAAACATTTCCTCCCCGGAACACATATTTTCCTTTTCTATCCTTAACCCTATGTTCATCATCCCAAAAAGAAAAACTATTATCCAAAAATAAATCTTTTAATTTATCGGGATAAAAATATAAATAACTCTCTATAAGATCTAAATTGTAATGCCAGTGATCTATCCAATATCCTTCACCATGAGAAGCCTGCGGCTCTCTATTGGCTGTATTTAATATTTTCGAAATAAGTTTATTTATGTTATTTATTTTATCATTTCCTTCTTCTACTAATGTAAAAAATTCTCCTAAATAAAATCCCTTAACCATATGCTGGATTATTCTCTGGCCTTTTATACCCCATTCGGATAGTAAAGATTGAGCCTGCTTCTTATCAAAGTAAAGTTTTTCACCTTTCACTACTAATGGATTATACCCGTCAATTTTAAGAAAATTTAAAAAATAAATGACGTTCCGGTACCCCAATCCGGGATTAAAAAATAAGTCCATTCTCCGATTTTGATTAATATCCCTGTAATTAGCTTCTCCTTCAGAAAAATAAGACGGACTCAATTGAAAAAAATTATAGTCTCTTTCTAAATCCCCATGTTTTCTTGAAAAAATATAATAAGTTCCAATATTCTTTTTAGAAAGATTACCGCCTTTATCGGGAGAATAAGGATATCCTCCTCTTAAAACATTATCTAAATAAGTATTTTTCACATAGTTATCGAATTGCCCTAAACCTGAAACACAAAAAACATTATTTTTAATGGATTCTATAATTCTATAATTCTCACTCTCTTTCTCTTTAAGTTTATCTTCATCCAAATTATTAACTAATTCTTTAATTAAATTTTGTTTAAATGCCGCGCCATAAATACTATATAACGTTTGCTCTTGACCGGGAAGGAGGCTCCATTTGAAATGGCTGAAACAGCAAGGTGTTTTGCCGCAAGCCATCTGTTTCAAGGGTGTTCTAAATTTATTACTATAGAAGTTAACCGGCATTGAATATGATGTGTCTTGAGAAAAAACCGCTGTAGGATCAACAATCTTATATGGAATTGTTTTGCCTTTTTTACTTGTGTAAAAAGAATAGTTAAAATTAGCTCCTTCAATATACCGGGTATGGCTAACATCTCTAGGGTCAACTATAAGACGAAAGAGTGCTACGTCATCTAAAACAGAAGAATGCATCCAAGCTTCTAAAGTTCTGGACATGTCTTTCAAAAAAGGATTTATTGACCCAAACGGAATAATACGGCTAAGCCCATCAAGGCCTTCCAGGCTAATTTTTTGTTCAGAAATGTTCTTTAAAGTCAAAACTCTTACTAACCCGCCAACCGGAGTGTTCGGCAATGTAAAATACCGCACCGAAACATCTAAACCGATAGCCGGAACAACTTCTTTAATCTCAAACCCTTCACTTTTAATAAGCATCTCTTCTTCTCTTCTATTTTCAGAGATAACTTTAAAAGGCTCATAATATTTCGTGCCGTTAATTTTTATAAAAGTCCGAAATCCAAACAACGAAGCTAAGGTATAGGCTTTATTCGCCGGCAAAAATTCAGTGATTGAATGGTCTTTGTCTTTTATGCCGAAACTAACTACGCCTTGCCCCCTATTCACGTAGAATACCCATAAAGGTATCCCTTTTTCTCCGGCAACACCCGGCAAAAAATTCGCGAACGGGTACATTCGATTATAATCTTTAATTAAAAAACTGCCGTTTTCGTTTAACTGATATTTTTTATTCATTTCTCTACCACTCTAAAATTAATCCTGCGGATTAATCAATCCTCCGGACACAACCAATCTCAAAGCCTCTTCCACTCCTATATCTAAAACAACAAGATCTTTTTCATCTACAATAATTGTAAACCCTGTCAAAGGATAAGGTGAAGAGGGCATAAAAATATTATACATTTTTCTTTTCCCTTTTTCTTTAAATTCAAGAGAATTCTCATTAGTAACAAACCCTAAAGAATAAACACCTTTGCGGGGATATTCTACTAATACCGCGCTCCTAAAGCTCTTCTGCGGCGGGAAAAATAAAAAATCCACAATTCTTCTTATTGGAAGATATATTTTATTAACTAAAGGGATTCTAAAAAAAACCCCTTCCATCCATTTATAAACTTTCATGCGGGAAACACGTATAATCGCCCCCACAAAAAGAATGATTAAAATAGCTATAAGGATACCTAATCCCGGAATCTGGTACCCTATATACCGAGACAAAAACTTATTGATGTATTTACCTAAGATACCATCAGCAAAATGAAAAAGGCCTGCTACAAGATAACAGGTTAAGACTAAAGGGATTATTGCGGTTAAACCTGTAATAAATATGCTTTTTATTATTCTTTTATCTTTCATCTTTTAAAAACAGTAATCTCTACCCTAAAATTTCAAGTATTAATTTTACCACAGAAGCTTAAATAAATGAAGATAAATAAACTTGACGCTTTAATTTGTTGATTAAAAAAAAGGCAGGCTGATATATCAGCCTGCCTTAAGAATAGTTTATTATAAAAAATTACTCTTTAGCTATAACAATAGCAATTGCACCGGCTGCGATTAAAAACAGTCCGATACATCCTCTAATTAACGCGAACAAATCCGGATACCATTGAATTAAAGCAAAAACCCCGCACAAAATAAGAAGAACTCCTACAATAATTTTCACCGTTGACTTTGAAGACACTTTTTCTTTTTTATCACCTTGTTCTACATTGGTTTTTTTATCTTCCTGATCTGCCATTTACACCTCCTTGCTTATTTTTCACATTTTTATTATTAAAGAATAATATATATATTTTTTGTAAGTTGTCAATTAAAAATAATCAGTTATTTTTTAATCCAAATATAGCTGCCTTCATTATAAACTTCAAACCAATACCCTGAAGGAGCACGTTTATAATCATTTTCAAAAAATACTTTCCTTACTGCCGAGACATCAGTTTTATTTTTTTCTGCTGTCGCGCCGCATATAATATCCCGATCCTTATTCTCTTCCCTAATAAAAAAAATAACTTTGTCCTTTATATCTCTAGGGACTTCACCCCTAATCTCTAAAAATGAATTTTTATTCTCTCCAATATATCCCTTAGCTGAATACTCCCTCAACTCACTTACCCTCTCTCTTCTTCTGAATACCGCGCCGGCTGTTTCTTCAGATAAATCGGCAGCATAAACATTTTCAAAAAGAAACAATGAATTAAGCTTTTTATTTCCAGAACCATAAATTTGATCATTAATTGATTCCACATCCCCTACTACATGCTGATAAACATCGACTCTCATGTTTATATCTAACTTGATGGGCTTCCTGGATTCTATATTAACATTGGCACATCCTAATATAAAAAATAATAAAAGTATTACCCGCATTTTCTTCATTTTTTTACCCCTAAGATATCATATAAATTAAATATTAGATTTCTTCTTCCCATGTTTTCTGAACGAAAATCTAAATCAACACTTATTTTATTTTTATCTTTATTTATTTCGATGTCAGCATTATTGTACAGATAATTTTTAAGGTTGTCAACTAACGAGTTATATGAAGATTTGGTTAAATATCTTCTCAAAAAATCTAAAGACGCGTCTTT